>DASZQC010000081.1:0-2285 GCA_035549815.1 Dongiaceae bacterium | reverse complement strand
CGGCGACATGCTGGAGGTCGCGCATATGGGACTGCACGTGGCGCAGATGACCGGGCAGGAGGCGATGCGGAATTGCTTCGCCGCCGTGACCGAGAATCCCGCCCGTATCCTGGCCTTGGACGGCTACGGTATCGCCCCCGGCAAGAACGCCGACTTGGTGGTACTCCAGGCGGCCGATCCGGTCGAAGCGATCCGCGTCCGGGCCACCCGCCTGATGGTCATGCGCCGCGGCGAGGTGGTGGCCGAGACGCCGCCGCATACCGCGCGCCTCGGCCTGCCCGGACGGCCGGAAAGTGCCGATTTTCTGCGCAATTCGCTGCATAAATGGACCTGAGCGATGCTTGACCGTTTGGTCAGGAACGGCGAAGATTGCCGATAACATTCAGTGCCGACTCAACGCTTCGGCGCTGCCAAAATTCGCAGGGCCGGCTGACATTCTGGGAGGTTCGTCTTGGCTACCAATCTGCGCATCAACGCCGATCGGCTGTGGGACAGCCTCATGGACATGGCCAAGATCGGCGCGACCGAAAAGGGCGGCGTCTGCCGCCTGGCGCTGACCGATCTGGATAAGCAAGCCCGCGATCTGTTCTGCCAGTGGGCCAGGGAAGCCGGCTGCACCATCAAGATCGACAAGATGGGCAACATCTTCGCGCGGCGTCCGGGCAAGGACAATTCGCTGGCGCCGGTGATGACCGGCAGCCACATCGACAGCCAGCCGACCGGCGGCAAGTTCGACGGCATCTATGGCATCATGGCCGGGCTCGAAGTCGTGCGCACGCTGAACGACTTCAATTACGAAACGACGCGCCCGGTCGAGGTTGCGGTGTGGACCAACGAGGAGGGCTCGCGCTTCGCCCCCGCCATGGTCGCCTCCGGCGTGTTCGCCGGGGTGTTCCCGCTGGAATACGGCCTGTCGCGCGCCGACCTCGATGGCAAGACCATGGGCGAAGAGCTGAAGCGCATCGGCTATGATGGGCCGGAGCAGGTCGGCGGCCGCGAGATCTTCGCCTTCTTCGAGACGCATATCGAGCAGGGCCCGATCCTGGAAGCCGAGAAGAAGACCATCGGCGTGGTCCAGGGCGCCCAGGGCCAGCGCTGGTTCGAAGTCACCATGGTGGGGCAGGAGGCCCATGCCGGCCCGACGCCGATGAAGGTGCGCAAGGACGCCCTGGTCGGCGCGGCGCATGTAGTGACGGCGGTCAACAATATCGGCCACAGCAACCAGCCGTTCGCCTGCGCCACCGTCGGCCTGATCCAGTCCAGCCCGAACTCGCGCAACACCATCCCGGGCAAGGTGTTCTTCACCATCGATCTGCGCCACCCCGAGGACAAGATCCTGAGCAAGATGGCCGCCGAGGCGAAGGCGGCCTGCGAAGAGGCGGCGAAGAAGAACGGCCTGACTCTCGACTTCAAGGAGATCTGGTATTCGCCGCCGGTGAAGTTCGACAGCAACTGCGTCGCCGCGGTGAAGGCCGGCGCGGAAGAGCTGGGCTACCAGAGCATGCCGATCATCAGCGGCGCCGGCCACGACGCCTGCTACATGAACCGCGTGGCGCCGACCGGCATGGTCTTCATCCCCTGCGAGGACGGCATCAGCCACAACGAGGTGGAGAACGCGACCAAGGAAGATTGCGGCGCCGGCTGCGACGTGCTGCTGCGCGCCATGGTGGAGCGCGCCAATGCCCAATGAGCCGACGGCCAAGGTCGTCGATCTGCCCACCGGGCGCGGCAAGGGCGCCGCGAAGCCTGCCGCGTCCGATACCATCATCGATATCCGTAATCTGAGTCTCACCTTCCAGACCGCCGATGCGCCGGTCTTCGCCCTCAGCAACATCAACCTCTCGGTCCGCGCCGGCGAGTTCGTCTCGCTGATCGGCCCCTCGGGCTGCGGCAAGACCACCTTGATGCGCATCGTCGCCGACCTCGAG
This sequence comes from Dongiaceae bacterium, assembly GCA_035549815.1. GTDB lineage: Bacteria > Pseudomonadota > Alphaproteobacteria > Dongiales > Dongiaceae > Dongia_A. The sequence continues at coordinate 357 of DASZQC010000081.1, read as the reverse complement.
CAGCCGACCGAAGGCACGGTGACGGTGAACGGCGTCAGCCCGCGCGAGGCGCGGCTGAAGCGCGCCTACGGCTACATCTTCCAGGCGGCCGCGCTCTATCCCTGGCGCAACGTGCTGCGCAATGTCGAGCTGCCGCACGAGATCATGGGCGTGCCGAAAGAGGAGCGGGAGGCCAAGGCGCGGCGCTACCTGGAGCTGGTCGGCCTGAAGGGCTTCGAGAAAAAGTTTCCCTGGCAATTGTCCGGCGGCATGCAGCAGCGCGTCTCCATCGCGCGCGCTTTGTCGTTCTACCCGCAATTGCTGCTGATGGACGAGCCGTTCGGCGCACTGGACGAGATCACCCGCGACCGCATGAAC
>DASZQC010000080.1:0-2848 GCA_035549815.1 Dongiaceae bacterium | reverse complement strand
CGGTCGGCCAGGATCGAGGATTTCGCCTCGTCCAGCTCTTCCTCTCCGATGATGCTGCCTTTCACCATCTTCTGGCGTCGCTCCAGACGCGGCACCGACAGAGCGAGCGAGGCGCGCGCTTCATCCAACTGCGCCTGGATGATGGCGAGGTCTTCCGGCCGCTCGCCTTTTTGCAGGTCGGCCAGATCGGATTCGGCCTGCGCCAGATCGGCCTGCGCCTGGTTGCGGGCGGCCGTTTCCGAATCATGCTCCAGCGCGAACACCACCTGTCCCGCTTTCACCTGGTCACCGCGCGCCACATTCAGCGCGATGATGCGCCCGGCATTGAGCGGCGCCACATAGGTAAACTCGGCCTCGACATAGCCCTGCCAGACATCTTTCGGCGGCTGATCGCAACCGGCGAGCAGCAGTGGCAGGCAGAGCAGCCCCCAGTAAAATCCATTGGATAATCCGGTCATGATGACCTCCGTCCACGTTTGGCAGGCTTGGCGCCATCGGCCGCCAGGCCGCTCAGCAGAATCTCCCGGTGCTGGTTGATCAGCGCATCGGGGTCGAACGTCCCGATCTCGTGCTGCGCGAAGGTGTGGCGCCAGATCACCGTCATCAGGAACGGCGCCACCAGGATACGCGCGGTGTTGACGGGATCGACCTTGCGGAACTCGCCGCTCTCGACGCCACGCTTGATCAGGGCCGTCAGTTGCGTGAGCGCCGGGTTGATGACTTCCGTCAGGTAGAAGATGGCAATCTCCGGGAAGTTGCCGGACTCGCTGATGATGAGCTTCGGGATGGCGGAACGGCGCGGATCGCCCGCCACCGCTTTCATCTGCGCCATGAAGAAATCGAGCGCCTCCATGGCGGTGACGCTGCGCGTGAGCTGGTCGGCGGCGTTGCGGATGGTGCTGACCAGCATCGCCCGCACCATCGCCTTGAACAGCTCCGCCTTGTTGTCGAAGTATCGATAAAGCAGGCCCTTCGAAATTCCGGCCGCGGCGGCGACATCGTCCAGCTTCGTTGCCGCGAAGCCCTTGGCGATGAAGACGCTGAGCGCCGCATCGAGAATCTCGCCCGGCCGGTCGGCGGCGCGGCGGCGCCATTTCGGCTGGTCGGGTGTTGGCTGCGTGGGTGCGGCGAGCGGTTTGCGGGGCCGGTTCATGGCCGGCAATAACCACGGCGCCAGGGCGCTGTCAATAAATAACTGACTGGTTAGTTATTTACTAGGAAGATAGAGTAGCCTTGATTCAAAAGGAAAACTGAACGCCGGGGGGCCCGATGACACAAATGGGGTGCGGTGCTCCGGCCGTGCGCTTCGCCATCGGCGCACTGACGCCGTCCCCTGGTCGACGGCCGGAACAAGGGCGGCGCACCGGGGATCGTGGATCGTACACCCGCGAGTCCGGCACCGGGCGACCGCGTCATCGCCAGCGGGAACGCGGCGATCGTGCCTGGCCGGGACGAACGGGTTCCCCGGTCTCGACGTCGGCCGCGGCCGCTTGGTTCTGCGGCGTCCTGCATCTCACGCATCTTTATTGCGGCGTCCGGATTGTTGCGCCGCGAAATGGCTGCCGGACCGATTGGCGGTGTGACAAAGGGTAACCGTATTTGAGTCTTGCAGGCGGCGCGGCGGCCTGATGAAATCGATCCGTCGTATTCATATGGAATGGCCGCGGTAACCCGGCGCCATCCTGAACCGGTCCCGCGACCCAACTCAGTCTTGGGAGGGACAGAATCATGCCAGGCAGAGCACCTTCGGCGCCGCGTTGTGCTGCGATCGTCGGCCCCTATTCCAGCGGCAAGACGACGCTTCTTGAAAGCTTGCTGCACGTCACCGGCGCCATCACCAAGAAGGGCAGTGCAAAAGACAAGACCCTGACGGGCGATTCCTCGGCGGAGGCGCGCGCCCGCGGCATGTCCGTGGAGGCGACCGCCGCGACCGCCGAGTTCCTGGGCGAGAAATGGACCTTTGTCGACTGCCCCGGCGCAGTCGAACTGTCGCAGGACATGCGCAACGTCGTGCTGGCCGCCGACGTGGCGATCGTGGTGGCGGAGCCGCAGACCGAGAAGGCGCTGACCCTGGCGCCGATCTTCAAGCTGCTCGACGACCACAAGATTCCCCATATCCTCTTCGTCAACAAGATGGACCATGCCGGCATCCGCGTGCGCGACATGATGGCGGCGCTGCAGGCCGTATCGACGCGGCCGCTGGTATTGCGCCAGGTGCCGATCCGCGAGGAGGGCAAGAGCGGCGACGAAGTCTCCGGTTATGTGGACCTGGTGAGCGAGCGCGCCTATCGCTATCACCCTGGCGCGCCTTCCGATCTGGTGAAGCTGCCGGATGACATGATCCCGCGCGAGCAGGAAGCGCGCGGCCAGATGCTGGAGAGCCTCGCCGATTTCGACGACCATCTGCTGGAGGAATTGCTGAGCGATGCGGTGCCCAGCAAGGAAGAGATCTATCAGCTCCTGTCCAAGGATCTGGCGCAGGATCTGATCGTGCCGGTGCTGATGGGCGCCGCCGAGCAGGATTTCGGCGTCCGTCGCCTGCTGAAGGCGTTGCGCCATGACGTGCCGGGACCGGAAGCTGCGCGTGCGCGCCTCGGCCTGGATGGCGAAAGCACGGCGGCGCTGGTGTTCAAGACCTATCACCAGCCGCACAGCGGCAAGATCGCGCTGGCGCGCGTGCTCGCCGGCCAGATTGCCGACGGCCAGACCATCGGCGGCCAGCGTATCGGCGCGCTGCTGCGACCCAAAGGCGCCGGCTTCGACAAGATCACCAGCGCGGTGGCGGGCGAGGTGGTCGGCCTCGGCCGGATGGACAATCTGCAGACCGGGCAGGTGCTGACTGCCAGCG
>DASZQC010000079.1:0-4237 GCA_035549815.1 Dongiaceae bacterium | reverse complement strand
CGAACTCCTCGTAGAGGGCCGGCAATGTGGTGATCGTGGTCTTGGTGCGTCGATTGAGCTTGTGGCCGGAGAGATAGTCGGTGCGCGTCGGCTCGTCGGAGAAGGCGAGCAGCAGCTTTCCGGAAGCGCGCGCATGGGCGTCGGAATAGGTGCCGTGGGCGATCTCCATCGCCTGCACCGAATTGGTGCCGCGCGCGGTCACCAGTGTCACGATCTCGCCGCTCCACCAACCGGAGGCATAGGCGGTTTCGCCGGTCTCCTCAGCCGCCCGGCGCGCGATCGGCGCCAAGTATTCCGGCGGCGCCAGATGGCGCCGGAAACCCTCGACCAGCGTGGCGACGCGCAGGCCCAGGACGTATTTGCCGGCGCCCGAGCGGGTGAGCACGCCGGTGGTCACCAGGGTATGCAGGATGTGATAGCAGACCTGGCGCGGAAGGCCGGTCGCGGCGATGACGTCCGCCGCCTTCATCCCGTCCTTACTCTGCGCGACCGCGAACAGGATGCGCATGGCGCGATCGACGGATTGTACACGCGGCGCCGCATCGCCGCCGCCTGCGTCCGGTTTCATTCTGCTTGTCTCGAATCGATTGCAACCACGCGCCACCCTACATCAATCCGGCTCCTCTCTGCACCGGCCATCATTAGCCTTTCACACCACCGGCCGTCAGCCCCCGAATGAAGTAGCGCTGCCCGACGAGATAGAGCAGCAGCATCGGCAGGGTCGCCCAGAACATGCCGGCCATCACCACCGGCACGTCGATCCGGTAGCGGGAATTGAAGACGGTCAGGCCGACCATCAGGGTGCGCAACGTGTCCTTCTGCAGGAAGATCACCGCGATCAGCAGTTCGTTCCACACCCAGAGCGCCTGCACCGTGACGACCGTCGCCAAGGCCGGTCCGGAGAGCGGCAATATGATCGAGCGGAAGATGCGCCAGCTCCCGGCGCCGTCCATCAGCGCCGCTTCGACCAGGGCATAGGGTATGGTGCGGAAGAAATTGGTCAGCAGGAAGGTCGAGAACGGCAGCAGCACGCCGGTATAGATGACGATGACGGCCTGATAGGTGTTGAGCTGGCCCGCCGCCGCCGCGATCTGGAACAGCGGGATCACCAGCACGATCGGCGGAATCACCATGAGCGCGATCAGAGCGCCCAGGATGTAGGGGCCGCTGCGCCACCGCATCAAGGCGATCGGATAGGCGGCGAGCGCGGCCAAAGCGGTCGAGAGGACGACCGAGGCAACGGTCATGATCAGCGAGTTCAGGATCCAGAGATAGATCTCGCCGCCGGCCAGCGAGTTGACCAGCGTTGTGGTCACAGGCTGCTCAGGCAGGCCGAAACTGTTGGCGAGGAACTCCGCGTTGGTCTTCAGCGCGCTGGTCATCATGAAATAGAGCGGCACCAGGGCGATCGCTGCGAAGCTCAGCAGCGCCGCATGTCGAATGAGAGCCGCCGCCAGGGCGGGGAGCCGGTCAATCAGCCGCATAGTGATCGAGCCGCCTTTCCAGCCACTGCCGCCCCGCCAGCAGCACGCCGACCAGCGCCAGCAGCACCAGGCTCGCCGCCGCGCCGACGCCGATCTGGCTGTTCTGGAAGACCTGCTGATAGATGTAGAATTCCGCCACGACGGTGCTGTTCTGCGGCCCGCCCCGCGTCATGACGAAGATGTAGGAGAAGACCCAGGAGAGCATGTTGATCATCTCGACCATGGCGTAGAAGGCCAAGGTTGGCGAGAGTTGCGGCACGGTGACGTGGCGCAGGATCTGGAACCAGTTGGCGCCATCCACGCGCGCGGCTTCGAAATACTGGTCGCCCACGCTGCTCAGCCTCGCCAGGCAAAGAATGATGCCGAACCCGAGCTCCTTCCAGACGATGACCGCCATGATCGTCGGCATGGCAAAGGTCGAATTGCCGAGCCAGTCGGCGGCGAGCGCGTCGAGGCCGAGCGCGCGCAGGCCGCTGTTGATCTGGCCCTGGTACTGGAAGAGATAGCCGAAAACCACGCCGACCACTGGGATCGAGAGGATATAGGGCACGAAGAGCAGGGACCGGTAGACTTTCCAGCCGCGCGGCCGGTCATGCAAGAGCTGGGCTAGCAGCACACTCAGGATCAAGAGCACCGGCACGCAGAGGAATAGCTTCAGGTTGTTGCCGATGGCGCCGATGAACAGCGAATCGCCGAAGATGAACTCGAAATTGGCGAGGCCGACGAACCGCGTGGGCAGGTAGATCGATCGGCCGGCATGCTCGATGCTGGATTTGAGCAGCGACAGCATCGGATAGGCGAAGGTCAGCCCCACGAACACGAGCGTCGGGAAGGCATAGATCCAGGGCAGCCACCGCTCCGTCCGCGTCATAAGCCAGGCTCAAAAAATCAACACCATATGATAATGTATCTTTCTTATGATAAATCGTCAAACACTAAGTCGCAGATCAGGATTGGGTTGATTGCGCCCCCCCTCGGTCGAGGCCAAGCGAATATGTCCGCCGATCTATATCCGCCACCTATGCCCGCTTCGTGCCAATTTCGGACATTCGAGGCCGGTCTCGCGGCCGCCGAATTATGACCGACAATGGACCTTCACCAAGGGCCTGCGTTTGTCTGCAAGGGGCCGGGAGATAAGACCTTCGCTGTAAAAGAACAATATCTGAGCTGATTACCTCTTCGCGCACCATCATCGCCATTGCTTTTCTTCCAATGTCCACATGCTTCCGGGCAGCGCGCCGTCCTTGATGAAGGCGTCGACAACGTTCTTGAGCAAGCGCGAGGTGGTGTTGTCGAAGCCCTTGGCTGGCAGCGCCTGGCCGAAGGCGATCGAGCCGGTGCTGAACACGGCGCCGTTGTTGGGCGCTGTGAAATAGGTGATGTCGCCGCGGATGCGGTAATCGAGCGAGCCGACCAGGCCGGCATAGGCGTAGAGCAGTTCTTCGGTCACCAGCACGTAATTGTCGCTGTGCCCGCCGGAGGAGGCGATGATCTTGGTGTGCGGTGGGGTGCCGAGCGACAAATCATAGCGATCGAGCTCGACGCCGGCGGCACCGCCATAGGCCAAGCCCTCATCGCCGATGATCTCGCCCTCAATGCCCTCGGTGATCCAGGACACCGTGCGATGGAAGGCATCCGGCATCTTGCGGAACGGCTCGGCGGTCTCGAAGCCCTCGGCGATGAAGCCGACGCCGAGCAGCTTCTGCGGCGCCCGGCCACGATTGCGCCACAGCCCGCTCTTCTCGCCCGTGGTCTGCAGGTAATGCTCGCCCGCGCGCGCGGCCCAGGCGCGCATGCCGGCATCGAGCTTGCGGACCTCCATGCAGGACTGGTCCTCCTCGTCGAAGCCGATGCACCAGTAATAACCGTTGCCGCCCATATAGATCAGGCGCCCGCCCTGCGCGACGAAATCCTCCTGGGCGTCCAGCATGCGCTCGGAGACATATTCCGGATGGGTGCCGGTGATGATGCAGTTATAGGGCGCGATCGCCGCCAGCCCCTCACGGTGCAAATCCTCGTCGGTGACGAAATCGACGTCGTACTTCATGTGGTCGAGCCAGGCGACGATCGAAAGATCGGCCGGGAACTGCCAGGTGATGTTCATGCTCGAGATGCGGTATTTCGGCCGCATGTTGATGATCGGCCGCTTGTATGAGGTGAAGCAGACGCCGGCGCCATCCTCGTAGCTGTCATAGGTGGAGAGGCCGAACTCACGCGTCTCATAGGTTTCGATGTCAACATCGGTGACCACCGGCGGCTGACCGGTCATCGGCTGGATGATCTGCGCGTCGAAGCTCAGTTTCTCGTTGGCGTAGGCGAGGTAGCTGGCCGTCGGGACGAGGAAGCAGAGCTTCGCCGAGGGTTTTGCCGGGCGCACGAAGAAGACGATGTATTCCTCGCCCAGCCCCCTTCCGTCGCCGATGTGCAGGCGGATGGCATAGACGCCGCTTTTCAGGTCGGCCGGGATCACCATGGAGTTGGTGACATCCCATTTGCAATCGGTCACCGCCTCCGGATGGAACTCGATGCCGCCGAATTCCTCCGGCGCCAGGCGGAAGCAATCGTTCTTGCCGTTCCAATTGTATCCGGTCATGCCGCGCACCGGATGATTGGTGCTGCCGCAATGCAGCTGGAAAGGCCCGGTATCGACGACGGTGCTGGAGATGCCGCGGTCGGAGTAGCCCTTGCTGGTATCCCAATAGGCGACGACGGAATCCACCGGCGGCTGGCCGCCGGTCCGGATCGTGTCCATT
>DASZQC010000078.1:0-4521 GCA_035549815.1 Dongiaceae bacterium | reverse complement strand
AAAACCTGTTGCTGTTCGCCGCCCTGGTGCTGATGGCGGCGATCACCGGCCGGGCCAATGAATGGACCGCGCTTGGCGCGATCCTCTTCTTCTGGGCGAGGGTTGCTTATGCCGTGATCTTCGTGATCGGTATTCCGTGGCTGCGCACCGCGGCCTGGGCGGTTTCGATCGTCGGGCTGCTGATGGTCTTCTCGCAGCTGCTCTAGGCAGGAACTTGGCCGCTACGAGCGCTGGCCGGCCACGCGGGACAGTGCGGCGCCATTGCTCGGCGCTGCCGGCGCACGGCGCAGGATGCGACGGGCGAGGCCCATCAGGCCGGTCGGCTCGTGGTCGAGCTGATGGGAGCGCAGATCGTGGCGGTCGGCGCCGAAGCTGCGGTCATAGGACGCGCCGGCGGGGATGCTGAAATCGTCGTGATTGCTGTCCATGGCCTGATTCCAGCAGCGGAATATTGAAGAATGGTTAGCAACCGTCGGCGTTGCCGTACAATTTGCGGCAAATCCGCGTCGTCCGGCGGATGGAGCCGTTGGCTGGCGCTTGCTATAGGCTGAGCCGGCGCGTATCCCGGCGCGCCTCGACCGGAGCCCTCTTGCATGTCGCCCCTCGTCATCCTGGCTGCGCTTGCCGCCGTGATCCTGTGGGGGGCCTCGCCGGTGGCGGCAAAGGTCGCGGTCGGCGATCTGTCGGCCATCAGCGTGGCGCTGCTGCGCACCTTCGTCGGAGGATTGATGGCGGTGCCGGTGGCGCTGGCGGTGCGCATGCCGCTGCCGGGCACGCGGCGCCTGAAGCTGATCCTGCTCCTGACCGGCTTCTGCGGCTTCATCGCCTTTCCGATCCCCTTCACCATCGGGCTGAAGATGACGTCGGCCAATCACGCCTCGATGATCCTGGCGGCGCTGCCGATCACCACCGGCGCCATCGCCATGCTGTGGGACCGGCGGCGGCCGACGCGCATCTGGATCATCGGCAGCGTGATCGCGCTCATCGGCGAGGCGGTGCTGATCGGCGGACGCCAAGGTACGGGTGGCGTCAACCAGCCAAGCCTGGCGGGGGATCTGCTGGTCCTGGTCTCCAATTTCGCCGCCTCGCTCGGCTATGTCGCCGGCGGGCGGCTGCAGCAGGCGGGGTACCCATCGACCGGCACGACCTTCTGGGGTGCGGCCGCGATGGCGCTGGTATTGACGCCGGTGGTGGCCGCGCTGGGACTGTTCGGCGGCCTCGGCGCGGAGCTGGCCGCGGCGCCGGCGAAATCCTGGATCGCGATCCTCTATCTGGCGGCGGTGTCGACCATCCTCGGCTATGTGCTGTGGTACTGGGCGCTGGGCAAGGGCGGCATCGCCCGCGTCGGCCTGATGCAGTTCCTGCAGCCGGTCTCGGGCGTCATTCTGGCCGCGATCTTGCTGGGCGAGCAGGTGGGGGCCAGCTTCCTTGCCGCCTCGGCGGTGATCCTGTTCGGCGTGTGGCTGGCGATCCGCGGCAAGTGACGGCATTAATGGTCTGTAGATAAGACGGCGGTACTGCTCTCGCCGGGCATTGCTGGGGATTTGCGTGACGCTCAACGATCTTGCGGTCTTGGCTATCGGCCTGTTCTGTGCCGGCCTGTTCATCCTGCTGTTCCAGTATCTGTTTCCGCGCCGCGCGCCATGGCGGCTGGTCGCCAGCGCGCTGGTCGCCGGTCTTGTCGTCACCTATCTGCTGACCTTGATCCTGCGGCATTCCCTCGAGCCGACAATGGCCGCGCTGCAGGAACTCTCGTCCCTGGCCGATGCCGTACGCCTCGCCACGTTGCGCGCCGCATTGCCGGAGGAAGCGGTGAAGGCGGCCGCGACCTTGCTGGCGTTGCTGCCCTTCTGGCGGCGGGCCACGCCGGCCGCGGCGTTTCAGGCGGCGCTGGTCGCGGCGATCGGTTTCGCGCTGGTCGAGAATCGCGGCTATGCCGCCGCTTTCGAAAACTATGGCGTGCTGATCGCCTTCGGCCGCGGCTTCATGGCGACCTTCATCCATGCCACCGTGGCGATGACCTTCGGCGCGTTCCTGATGCGCTTCGTCGCCGGCGGATGGACGGGCTGGCATTGGATCCTGCTCGGCTATCTGGCGGCGAGCCTGTGCCATGCGCTGCACGATGCCGGGCTGCTGCTGCCGACGGCGGAATATCTGCGCACCGGCACCGTCGCGCCGATGACGGTGCTGAGCGCGGCGCCGATCGTGATCTTCGGCTTCGGCGTGCTGCTGGTCAGCGGCTTGTGGTCGCTGCGCCATGCCACGCGCCGCGCGGCGCTGGGCGATCCGATCACCGAGGAGCCGCGCCATCAAAGATCGGTGCGACGCTGGCGCTTCACCGGCAACCTCTTTCTGGGATTGGGCGCGCTGGGTTTGATCGGCGCCGTCGTCTGGATCGTGCTGGCGGAATCGCAGCCCGGCGAGCCGGACAAGGCGATGCTCTATGGCATGTTCGGCGCCGGCGCCATCATCGGGGCCTTGTTCCTGTTCCTGATCGGCTGGGTGCTGCGGCAGAAACGCTAAAGGCAGCGCGGCCAATCGCGCGATTGGTCCTATTCCGATCCGATGTAGTACCTAAGTACTGGATTTGACCAAATCCGCATCTCCCGCGTGCAAAAGCGGTTGAGATCGCGCGCATCCGTGCTAGCGTTTTGCCTTCGGGGAAAGAGGGCTCCTTCAAGAAAAGAAAAGGGAGGAGCATATGAAACGCGCGTTGCTTTCTTCACTGGCCGCCGCCGCGCTGATGTTGCCGGCCGCGGCCCTCGCACAGAGTGCCCAACAGGTACCGACCGAGAATCTGCAGAAGCTGTCCGGCATGCAATCGACCGGCACGCCGATGACGGCGTTCCAGCCGGTGCCGCAGAACGATGAGTACGCGGCGCAGCTCAAGAAGAACCTGGAACAGATCAAGCTGCCGCCCGGCTTCAAGATCAATCTCTATGCCGTGGTGCCGGATGCGCGCCACATCGCCGTCGGGCCGCAGGGCGTCGTCACCTTCGTCGGCACGCGCAAGGACGCGGTGTGGGCGATCACCGATCGCAACAAGGACGGCACGGCGGACGAGGTGAAGCGCTTCGCCCCGTCGCTCGCCTTCGACATCCCGAACGGGCCGTGCTTCTCCAAGGACGGCTTCCTGTTCATTGCCGAGCGCAACCGCATCCTGGTGTTCCCGGCGGCGGAGTTCTTCTATGAGAGCCCGGACATCGCGGTGGGCGAGGTGGTGAAGCAGGGCCAACTGATCCCGAAAGCGGAGGAGAGCTTCAATCACACGGCGCGAGTCTGCCGCATCGGCCCGGACAAGAAGCTCTATGTGCAGTTGGGCCAGCCCTACAACGTGCAGCCCAAGGAGAAGCTGGAGCTGTACGAGAAGCTCGGCATCGGCGGCATCGTGCGCATGAACCAGGATGGCAGCGAGAAGGAGGTCTACTCGATCGGCCACCGCAATCCGGTGGGCATGGATTTTCACCCGGTGACCGGGGAATTGTGGAGCAACGACAACCAGGTCGACGGACTGGGCGACGACACGCCGCCGGGCGAGCTTAATCGCATCACCGGGCCGGGCCAGCATTTCGGCTTCCCGTATCTCAATGGCAGCGTGCGGATTCCCGATTACAAGGACATGGAACCGCCGGCCAACACTGTGCCACCGGTGGTGGAGACAGTGCCGCATGCCGCCGATCTCGGCCTGTTGTTCTATACCGGCAGCAAGTTTCCGGACAAATACAAGAAAGGCGTGTTCACCGCCCAGCACGGCTCCTGGAATCGCACGCAGCCGGTGGGCGCTCGCGTGCTGTTCACGCCGCTGAACGATGACGGCACGGCCGCCGGCGAGCAGGAAGAGTTCGCCGTCGGTTGGCTGAACGAGAACGGCGAATATGTCGGGCGTCCTGTCGACCTCGCGCAGTTGCGCGACGGCTCGATCCTGGTCTCCGATGATTTCGCCGGGGCGGTCTACCGCATCAGCTACGGCAACTAGATGAAACGCCGCGGGTGGTCCCGGCCGCCCGCGGCCCTTTCCTGCGAGAGCATGTCATGATGCGATCAATCTTCGTCGCGCCATTGTTCGTCGGCCTGGCCTTTGCGCCGGCCCTCGCCGCCGATCCCGCGGCCGGCAAGGCCAAGGTCTCCGGCACCTGCGCGGTGTGCCACGGGGTCGACGGCATCGCCAAGGTGCCGGACGCGCCGCACCTCGCCGGCGAGAACGCCGAATACATCATCCGTCAGCTTCAGGCCTTCAAGGCCGGCACGCGCCAGCACGCGCAGATGTCGATCATCGCCCAGGGTCTGAGCGACGACGACATCGCAAATGTCGCGGCGTGGTATTCCAGCATCAAGATATCGGTGACGATGCCGCAATAGAGGTGCGCGAGCAGCCTACTCTTCCCAGAATTTCTTCTCTTCCGGCAGATCGCTGCTGCGCCAGGTGAGGAACAGCAGCACCGTCTTTTCGATGTCGTGCGCATAGCCGAATTGCGGGCCGGTGGAATCGATCAGCTTGCCGTCGGCCACGGCGTAGCTGGT
>DASZQC010000077.1:0-9846 GCA_035549815.1 Dongiaceae bacterium | reverse complement strand
CTTGCCGCGGTCGACGATGAATATCCGGCGCCGCGCATGGCGGGCGAGGATCTTTTCGCGCAGCAGAGCACTCCCGCGGCCCTTGATCATGGCGTAGTGCGGATCGACCTGATCCGCGCCGTCGATGGAGAGATCGATGGTCCGTACCTGGTCGAGCTCGATCAGTGCGATGTTGAGCTGCCGCGCTCTCTCGGTCGTGCGTGCTGACGACGACACGCATTTGACGCGCAGCCCATTGGCGATCAGTTGCGCCAACCTCTCGAAGCCCGCTTCGACGGTCGACCCCGTGCCGAGGCCAAGCACCATGCCATCGCGCAGGTAGGTCAGTGCCTTTTCGGCCGCAGCGCGCTTCGCAAGGTCTACGTTCACTGAAGGCCCTCCGCCTTCGGCCAGGTCAGGCTTCAACGCTGCTCCACGACCGCCATGCCCGTGCTGGGTTGGATTCAGCCCCTGCGCCGTCTCCGCCTGCCGCCGTCCTCGTCGCTGGGCGTGATCACCTTGGGCGCCGGCAGGGCGACGGCCTTCGCCAAATGTGGGTAGGGCGCGGTCTTGTGCGGGATGGCCATGGCGCCGACGAAATGCTCCTGGAACTTCGGCTCGACGGCGGTCTCGACCTTTTCCACCTGCTTCACCACGCGGGCGATCTCCTCGCGCGACTTGGCGTTGAGCAGGGCGATACGCGCGCCGGTGCCGGCGGCGTTGCCGGCCGAGGTGACCTTGGCCAGGTCGCAATCGGGAATCATGCCCAGCACCATCGCGTATTTCACGTCGATGTGGCTGCCGAAGGCGCCGGCCAGCGTGATGCGGTCCAGCTTGTCGATGCCCATGCGGTCCATCAGCAGGCGCGCGCCGGCATAGAGTGCCGCTTTCGCCAACTGGATCGCGCGCACGTCGTTCTGGGTGATGCGCAATTGCGGCGTCCCGTCATGCAGCAGGTAAGAGAAGGTGCGCCCATCCGGCTCGATGCGCGGCGACTTCGCCGCCATCGATCCGTCGACGACGCCGTCCTGGGTCAGGATACCGGAGAGATACATCTCCGCGATGCACTCGATGATGCCGGAGCCGCAGACACCGGTGACGCCGGTCGCCTCGGTCTGCTTGGCGAAGTCGGGATGATCCGACCACAGATCGCAGCCGATGACCTTGAAGCGCGGCTCCAGCGTCTCGCGGTTGATGCGGATGCGCTCGATGGCACCCGGCGCCGCGCGCTGGCCGCAGGAGATCTGCGCCCCCTCGAAGGCCGGGCCGGTGGGCGAGGAGGCCGCGAGAAGCTTCTGCTTGTTGCCCAGCACGATCTCGGCATTGGTGCCGACATCGACGATCAAGGTCATCTCGTCCGCCTCGTGCGGCGATTCCGAGAGGATGACGCCCGCCGTGTCGGCGCCGACGTGGCCGGCGATGCAGGGCAGCACATAGATGCGCGCATTCGGGTGGATTTTGAGCTCGATCTCCGAGGCCCAGAACATGGTCGGGCCGTCGGTCGCCAGTGCGAACGGCGCCCCGCCCAACTCGATCGGGTTAATGCCGAGCAGCAAATGATGCATGATCGGATTGCCGACGAAGGTCACCTCGAGGATGTCCTGCACCGTGCAATTGGCTTCCTTGGCGACGGCGGCGGCCAGATCGTTGATCGCCTCGCGCACGACCTTGGTCATCTCCGCATCGCCGCCCGGATTCATCATCACGTAGGAGACGCGGCTCATCAGGTCTTCGCCGAAGCGGATCTGCGGGTTCATCAGGCCCGATGACGCAACCACCTCGCCCGACGACAGCTCGCACAGATGCCCGGCGATGGTGGTGGAGCCGATATCGACCGCAAGGCCGAACACCTGGTCGCGGAAGCCCGGCCACACGGCGGTGATCTGCTTGCCCAGATGCACCGCGACCGTCACCGTCCAGTTGCCCTTGCGCAGGGCGGCCTGCAGGCCCTGGATCACGCGCAGATCGGTGTCGAGGTCGGAGAGGCCCCACTGCTCCTTCAGCGCCTTTTCCAGGCGCTGCAGATCGCCGGTCGGGTCGTGCATGTCGGGCTCGGCGACCTCGACATAATGCAGCTTCACCACTGGGTCCAACTCAATGGCGCGCATCTCGGCGCGCTTGCGCACCACCTGCTTGTGGACCTGGCTGTCTTCCGGCACGTCGATGACCAGATCGCCCAGGAGCGCCGCCTGGCAGGACAGGCGCCGGCCCGGCTTCATGCCGCGCTTGTCGGAATAGCGCTGCTCGACGGGGGAGAAGTCTGAGAGGTGATCGCCCTTGGAGGTGACGCCCAATTTGGCGAACTCGCCCTCGGAGACGACGATCTGGCAACGGCCGCAGATGGCGCGCCCGCCACAGACGGAATCGATGTCAACGCCGAGCTGGCGCGCGGCCTGCAGCACCGGCGTGCCGACCGGGAACCGGCCGCGCCGGCCCGACGGCATGAACACCACCAGCGGGTGATCGCCATTGGTCCCGTTGCCGTTGCCGGTCTTCGCCGGAATCTCTGCGCCTTCCGCAGCCATCTTTAACCTCAAACCCTATACGCCTACTCGTGACCCCAAAAGCACTTCGCCCCCGCGCCGGCTTGTCACGCCGGGCAGGGGCGAGTTTCTACGCGATTTTAGCGGCTTTATCCATTGGCCGCCGCGGCCGGAGCCGCCAAACTGGACGAACCTTGGACGGCCTCGCCGCCGGTCCCACCGCCACCGCCGCCCCGGCGGCGATTCTCGCGGCCGCCACGACGGCCGCCGCCCGCGCCGGCATCGCCCTCGGCGGCCGGCTCACGGAACTTGCGGATCCAGGCGGCGCAATGGGCGTCCTGGCCCATCAGCACGTCGCCGCCCATCACGCCGATCATCTCCTCGGCGTGCAGCGGGTTGGTGATGGCCGAGGTCATGCCCGCGCCGATCGCCATGGCGAGGAAGCTGGAATTGAGGCCGTGCCGGTTGGGCAGGCCGAAGCTGATGTTCGACGCGCCGCAGGTGGTGTTGACCTTCAGCTCCATGCGCAGGCGGCGGATCAGGTGGAACACCGACTTGCCGGCCTGGCCCAAGGCGCCGATCGGCATGACCAGCGGATCGACCACGATGTCGGAATGCGGGATGCCGTAATCGGCGGCGCGCTGCACGATCTTCTTCGCGACCTCGAAGCGCACGTCCGGATCCTCGGAGATGCCGGTCTCGTCATTGGAGATGGCGACCACGGCGGCGCCGTATTTCTTCACCAGCGGCAGCACCACTTCCAGGCGCTCTTCCTCGCCGGTCACCGAGTTCAGCAGCGCCTTGCCCTTATAGACCTGCAGGCCGGCCTCCAGCGCCGCGACGATGGAGCTGTCGATCGACAGCGGCACGTCGGTCAGCGACTGCACGAGCTGGATGGTCTCGGCCAGGATCTTCGGCTCGTCGGCCAGCGGGATGCCGGCATTGACGTCCAGCATGTGGGCGCCGGCGGCGACCTGGGCCAGGGCGTCCGATTTCACGCGGCTATAGTCGCCCTGCGCCATCTCGGCGGCCAGCAGCTTGCGGCCGGTGGGATTGATGCGCTCGCCGATGATGACGAACGGCCGGTCGAAGCCGATGACGACTTCCTTGGTGGCCGAAGAGATGACGGTATCGGTCATGTACGCAATCCTTTCGCTTCGAAATCTGTTTCTAACCGGCCGCGGCTTCGCCCGCGCGCCGTTGCTGTCTGTTCCGCATCACGCCGGAGGCCTGAATGATCTCATTCACGAACTCCTCCTGGCGGTACGCCATCACGTGGACCCCGGAAACGCCGTCGATCTCCTTGATCTCCTGGATCAGGTCGACCGCCAATTGCTTGCCTTCCGCCCGCTGGTCCTTGGCTTTTTCCATCCGCTCGATGATCGCCTCGGGGATGTGCACGCCGGGAACATTGTTCTTCATCCAGCGCGCCGTCTTGGCCGAGGGCAGCGGTCCGACACCGACCAGGAAGAACGCCTTTTTATGCAGGCCCTGCTCGCGCACTTTGTCCATGAATTTGCGCAGAAGCGGCACGTCGAAACAATATTGGGTCTGGATGAACTGCGCCCCCGCCGCGATCTTCTTGGCGATATGGACCGCCCGGTATTCGTAGGGCGGGGCAAAGGGGTTGGCGGCGGCGCCCAGGAACACCCGCGGCGGCGTGGTCAGCTTGCGCCCCGACAGGAACACGCCCTTGTCGCGCATGCCGCGGATGCATTCCAGCAACGAAGTGGAGTCAAAGTCGAAGACCGGCTTGGCCGCCGGCTGGTCGCCGGCCTGCACGCCGTCGCCGGTCAGGCACAGGATGTTCTGCACCCCCATGGCCGCGGCGCCCAGCACGTCGCCCTGGATGGCGATGCGGTTCCGGTCGCGGCAGGAGATCTGCATGATCACGGCATAGCCGGCGCGGGTCAGCAGCGAGCAGATGCCGACCGAGGACATGTGGCAATTGGCGCCGGAGGCGTCGGTGGCGTTGATCGCGTCGCAGACTTCGGACAGCACCAGCGCGCGCTCATAGACATCGCGCGGGTCGGCGCTGTCGGGCGGGTTCAGTTCCGCCGTGACGGCGAAGCGGCCCAGGCGCAGCACGCGCTCCAGCCGCCCGCCGGAGGAATGGCCCGGCAGCAGCGGCAGCGGCGCGCCGGGATCGAAGTGCGGCGTGTCGCTCATGCGGCCTTCCCGGGATTGGAGGGCGGCGCAGGCGGCGTCGGCGGCGTCGGCGTGGCGGTCGATTTGCCGCCGGCCAGACTGTCGGCCGGGGCGGCAGGCTTCGGCGCCGGCTTTGCCGCGGCGGGCGGCTTCGGCTTGTTGCCGGCTTCGTCCTCCAGCCCCTTGGCGATGCGCACCACGCGCAGCCAGGACGACTTGCCTTTGAAGCGGTTGTCGACCGCCTTCTGCACGTCCAGGATCTTGTGGCCCTGCGGCTCGGCCAGGCCCATGTTCGCGGCGCCGTTCCAGGCCTGCACCCAGACGCACTTCATCTCCGGCTTCACTTCACAATGGCCGTTGTCGCGCACGCCGCCGCAGGGCCCGTTGCGCAGGGTCTTCGGGCAGTTCATCGGGCACGACATGCCGGTGGAGGAGAGGGCACATTGCCCGCACATCTGGCAGTCGAACAGGAAGCCCTTGGTGAATTTCTCGACCCTCTGGAACGGCTCCTCGACCTTGTCGTAGCCGATCCTGTTCCACAGCGGGTGCAGCGCGATCAGCAGCTTCTCGAACCCGCGATAGAAGGCGTTCAAGCCTTTCGCATGCCGCACGGACCAGAGGCGGACGGAATACATCTACGCCTCCACAGCGAAACTCCCTCCACCGGAACGGGGGAGGGAATATGAGCTCGGAGCAGGCATCACTTCGCCTCGACGCCGCCGGCTTCGACGAGGGTCTTCAGCTTCGCGTCGTCGAAGGCGGCTTCCAGCTCGGCCGCTTTCTTGTCGGCCTCGGCCTGAAGCTCGTCGCTGACCTCGACCGGCGCCGCGCGGCGCCATTCGGCCAGGTAGGAGTCCGTGTCGCGCAGGTTGGCGCGCATGGCGGCGCGGTCGATCGCCTTCTCGAAGCGCTCGGTCAACTGGATCTTGGCGCTGTCGCGGCCTTTTTTCACGATGACCTGGGCGGGAATGTCCCGCCAATAGACGATTGTCAACTGTGCCATTGTGCCCTCTACGCCACCTTGCTCTTCATGAAATCCGCGAGCTCGCCATAGCCGGTGCGGCGATACACGTATTCCAGTTTCAACCGCGCCGCCGCCTCTTGCGCCTTCGCCGCCAGGTTCGGGTCATCCACCTGCGCCAGATAGACCAGCTTGCGGTAGTTGCCGAAATAGGCGTCGCGCAAATCCGGATGCCGATCCAGCCCCAAGCCCTGCCAGATCAGGCGGTCGAAATGCCGCGCGATATAGTCCGTGAGGAAGAAGGTGCCCGGCTCCTCGTCCATCAGCTTGTCGAAATCCGCCGTGCCGGCGAACCACTGATAGCAATGCGGGCCGTCGATGCGCTCGACCCCTTCCTCCTCCAGGACGCGGTCCAGCAAGCCGCCGGTGCCGCAATCGCCATAGAGGACGAAGATGCGATCGAACTTCTTCTTGCCCGCGCGGATCTTGCGCCGGACGCCTTCGGGGATCTTTTCCGGCCGGTTGTGCCAGATCGCGGGCAGGCAGGTGATGGTGATCCGCTCGTCCCAGCCGTTCGCCGCGCTGACCGCCAGGAACTCCCTGGCCAGCGCGCCACAGGCAATGAACAGGGTGCGAGGGCCGTCCGCCATGCTTCGATCCGACGCCTTCCGGGTACCGACCTCCGGCGTCTTCCTCTCGGCTCGAATCCTTAAGGCCGAGAGGGGTGCCGGGCTGCTATTGCCGCGACCGGGGATCGCCAGAAAGCGACGCGAACCCGGTCGCGGATAGACTATATTTGGTCGCTGGCGGGCGCCACGTCCAGGCGCCCGGATTTAGGCCCCGGGATTCAGGCCGTGGCCCGCTTCTCGTCCAACTGCTTCAGGGAATGGGAGATCCACTGGGCGGTCAGCTTCTCATGCACCGAATTCTGGCCCAGGCGCTGGCGCAAGGCGCCGAAATCCACCTCATCCAGCTTCTGGTCCTGATTGAAGCAGGAGAAGACCACCGTCTCCTCGCCCGTGACCGGGTCCTTGTGCGGCTGCAGGCACTGGGCGCAAATCTCTTTCATCATGCATTGCATGGGCGAGTTGATGGAGCCCACGGCGTGATGCTGCGGCTTGAGGTACGGCGCCAGCACGTCGTGCCGCGCCCGCGCAACCGCCGCCATCATGCCGTCGGAGCCGATGGCGATGATGCGGTCGACATCCTGGATCTTGATCGGCGTCTCGCCCATCTCGCCCTTGGCGTAGGTCAGGATCGATTGGACGATGTTGCCGACGAAGCTCTTGTCCTGCGGCCGGTCGGGCACGAAGCCCGGCGCCTCGTCGCTCGACCAGATGACGACGTCGGAGGCCGCCTCGATCTCCTCGACCTTGTAGCGGTCCTGCAGCTTCTTGTAGCCGGCGAAGTAAACAACCTTCGATCCCGCCGCCTTCAGCGCGCGGCCGATCGAGAACAGCACGGCATTACCCAGGCCTCCGCCCGCCAGCAGCACCGTCTCGCCTGCCGGCGTCTCGGTCGGGGCGCCCGTCGGGCCCATCAGGATCACCGGTTCGTTCGGCTGCAGCCAGGCGCAGAGCTCGGACGAGCCGCCCATCTCCAGCACGATCAGGCCGACCAGGCCCTCCTTGGTGTCGGTCCAGGCGCCGGTCAGCGCCAGGCCTTCCATGGTCAGGCGCGTGTCGCGCGTCTTCGGCGCCAGGGTCTCGAAATTCTGCAGGCGATAGAATTCGCCGGGCAGGAAATTGGCCGCCGCCTGCGGCGCCTCGACCACCACTTCGATGATGGTGGGGGTCAGGCGATTGACCGCGCGGATCTTGGCGCGCAGCCGCTTGTTGAGGCTGGCCAGGAACGCGGCATTGTCCGTCGCCTTCGCCGCCGGCAGCCTGGCCAGCGCCTGCGACACGACCGGCCAGCCCTGCTTGGCGCTGCCCATCGCCTTCACCACGTTGCCGGCGAAGCTGGGATGCAGGTCGCCGAAGAAGCTGACGGCGCGGCCATCCGGGCGCATCTCGGTGATGACGCGTACTTCGTTGGGCTTGGCGAGCTTTTCCGGCTTCACCACCGAACCTTCGTCGTTCAGCGCCTGGAAATACTGACCGTCGACATGGAAATGCTCGCCATCCTCGCGCGCCAGCACGGTGTTGGGCCGGGTGCCCGCCGCGACCAGCACCGCGCGCGCCGGCATCGACGAGGCGACGCCGTCCGCATTCTTGAAATGGATGCGCTCGGCATGGCCGGTCGTGTCCTGGTCGATGCGCGTCGGGGTCAGGCTCTCGGTGAAGCGGATGCCTTCCTCCATCGCCTTCTCAACCTCTTCGTGGTTGAGGGTGTAGGAGGGCGCGTCGATCAGGCGCCGGCGATAGGCGATGGTGACGCCACCCCAGCCATCGATCAGTTTGGACAGCTTCGGCGCTTCGCCCGCCGCGGCAGCGCGCGCACGCTCGGCGCGGAACGCCTTGCCGTGGGCAATGAATTCCTCGGCCACTTCCAGCTCGACCGGAGAGAACCTCGCGCGCACACCCTGCTCGCCATGCTCGGCGACCAGAGTCTCGTAGCGCTTCAGAAACTTCTCCACCTGCACCGGGTAATAGGCCATCGCCTCGGTCGCGGTGTCGATCGCGGTCAGGCCGCCGCCGATCACCACAGCCGGCAGGCGAAGCTGCAAATTGGCGATGGAGTCCGCCTTGGCGGCGCCGGTCAATTGCAGCGCCATCAGGAAGTCCGACGCCATGCGCACGCCGCGCGCCAGGCCGCCCGGCATCGACAGCAGGGTCGGCTTGCCGGCGCCGAGCGCAAGTGCCACATGGTCGAATCCCATCTCGAAGGCCTGCTCGACGGTGATGGTGCCGCCGAATCGCACACCGCCGAACATGGCGAAGCTCGCCCGCCGCTCCAGCAGCAGGCGGATCATCTTCAGGAAGTTCTTGTCCCAGCGCACGGTGATGCCGTATTCGGCGACGCCGCCGAAGCCCGCCATGACGCGGTTGTTCAAATCTTCCTGCAACTCGCTCAGGTCACGGATCGGCTTGAACGCGGCGCGCGTGCCGTCGGCATTGACACCGGAGAGGACGCCATCCAGCGGCTCGATCTTCAGGCCGTCGACCGCGACGACCGTGTGGCCGTCATTCAGCAGGTAGTGCGACAGCGTGTAGCCGGCGGGGCCAAGGCCGACCACCAGCACTTTGCGACCGCTGGCGGGCTTTGCCACAGGGCGTCGGATGTTCAGCGGATTCCAGCGCGTCAGCAGCGAATAGATCTCGAATCCCCAGGGCAGGCCGAGCACGTCCTTCAGCGTGCGGGTTTCCGCTTGCGGAATATCGACCGGCTCCTGCTTCTGGTAGATGCACGACTTCATGCAATCGTTGCAGATGCGGTGGCCGGTGGCGGCGCACATCGGGTTGTCGATGGCGATGATGCCGAGCGCGCCGATGGCGACGCCGTCGGCCTTCGCCGTGTGCATCTCGGAGATCTTCTCTTCCAGCGGGCAGCCGGCCAGGGTGACGCCGAACACGCTCTTCTTGAACGTGCCGTCCTTCTCCTTCAGGCCCTTGGAGCAGCTATCCTTGCCCTGGTTGTGGCAGAAGATGCAGTAGTTCGCCTGGTCCAGCGCATGGTTCAGATCCATGCCGAGGTCGGTCAGGTGGAAGCCTTCGCGGGCGCGGAGCTTGTCTTCCGGCAGCTTCAGGGTCGGGATGCCGTGGCGCGTCTCGCTCTCCAGGTGCACCAGATGCATCGGATCGACTTTGCGCGGCGCCTTGAACAGGACGCCGCCGCGATGCAGCGCCTTGCCCGCGGCGGTCTGCGTCGCCCAGGCTGCGTACTTTGTGGCCAGCGCCAGGCCGAAGGCATGGGCATTCTCGTCCTTCTGCCAGGCCTCGACATGCGTGGCGAAGGTGAGTTCGTCGAACGTGCCGCCGAACAGGCCGGTCAGCTCGGTGCGGATCGCGTCGGCGTCGAAGCTGTTGGCTTCCGCTTCGGGGTGCGCCTTCAGCGCCCGGCGCTGCACGAACAGGCGCTTCACGGCATAGATCGGCGCCAGCTCGGAATGCTGCCGGCGCAGGTCCGCCACCTCGGCGACGATGCCGAACAGCTCGCCCAGGAAATCGTCCAAATGCGGCGCTGTCTCGATGATGAGGCTGGATTCGGCCTTGGGCGTCTACACACGCGCACCCGTGGCCGGCTTTGCATTCGATCCCGAAACGCCGGAAGGCAGTCCTCCCACCGCAAAGCTGACACCCGAGTATGAGGAGCGGATGCGCAAGCGGATAGAAG
>DASZQC010000076.1:0-7349 GCA_035549815.1 Dongiaceae bacterium | reverse complement strand
TGCTCTCACGGCACTTGCAAATCAGTCTGACCCTCCATAATTTTGCAGTCAATCCAATTTTGGAATGACTCTATTATCAGGGTAGAGGCATGGCCGGGCTGCGCGAAAAACAGAAGGCGACCCGCACGCAGCGGATCCTCGACGTCGCCTTCCACCTGTTCCGCACCGTCGGCTACGAGGCGGCGCGGATCGAAGACATCGCCGTCGGCGCCGAGCTGTCCGTCGGCACCTTCTATAACTACTTCCAGAGCAAGGCCGACGTGCTGCTGGCCATGGTGACTTTGGAGGTGGAGGGGGTGCTGGCCTCCGGCGAACGTTCCTTGCGGCAGAAGCACAGAAGCGTCGCGGCCGCGCTGGATCATCTGATCGGCGGCTATTACGCCAACACCTTCGTCTACACGACCAAGGAGATGTGGCGCGTGGCCATGGCCCAGGTCACCGTGAATGCCGGCACCCTGTTCAGCCGCCGCTATACCGAGCTGGACCGGCGCCTGATCCAGCAGGTCTGCGCCTGCCTGCGCGGCCTGCAGCAGAAGGGCATGGTCATCGCCGACCTCGACACCGACGCGATGGGCGAGATGGTGTTCAACAATCTCAACATGATGTTCATCGAATGCGTCCGCAGCGACACGATGACGACCGATGAATTGCGCAACGCCGTCGCGCGACAGAACGCGCCCCTTGCGAAGCTGATTTCGGCGCCGCGGCTGATCTCGGGCACGTCATGAGCACGCTGCCGATCATCGGCTCGGATCGCTGGTACGAAGTTCGCAAGCTGGCGGATGGCGTGAGCTTGATCCACGAACCGTGGATCAAGCCCTTCTACCGCTGCAACATGTGGCATGTGCAGGGGCGGGACTTCGACCTTTTGTTCGACACGGGACTGGGCCATTTCCCGTTGCGCGCGAGCATCGCCGCTTTGCGCGAGCGGCCGGTGATCTGTGTCGCCAGCCACAGCCATTTCGACCATATCGGCTGCCATCACGAATTCGACCGGCGCTGCATCCATGCCGATGAGGCGGAGATCCTCGCCGACCCGCGCAACGATTGGACGCTGGCCGACCGCTACGCCACCGACGAGATGTTCGATGGCGTGCCCGAAGGCTGGTCGGCGGGCAAGTATCGCATCAAGGCGGCGCCGGCGACGCGCATTTTGAGCGATGGCGAGGCAATCGATCTGGGCGACCGCGCGTTCGAGGTGGTGCATACGCCCGGCCATTCGCCGGGCGGGATCGCGCTGTGGGAGCGGAAGACCGGCACCTTGCTCTCCGGCGACATCATCTATGACGGCCCGCTGATCGACGATTGCTATCACTCCGATCTCGGCGACTACGAAACCTCGCTGCGTCGTCTGGCGAAGCTGCCGGCGGCGACGGTGCATGGCGGCCATTTCCCCAGCTTCGGCGGCAAGCGGCTCATCGAGGTGATCGACGAATATCTCGTCGGCCGCCGCCTGCCGGGCTGTCATTTGGATACCTGACTCGCTCACCCTATCACAGTCCCACACCGTCATGGTCGGACTTGGTCCGACCATCTACGAGTTTTGTGGAGCGAGACCGCGTTGTTGCAGGCAAAGTCGTGGATGGTCGTGCCAAGCACGACCATGACGATAGAGTATTTCTCAGGGCGCGCCCCTAATCGAAATTCTTGCCGCGCAGCTTCTTCACGTTCGACCGGCGCGCCTTGCCTTCGTGGCGGCGTTCCTTGGAGGCTTTGGTCGGCTTGGTCGCGCGGCGGGGCTTCGGCACGTGGGTGGCGGCGCGGATCAGATCGACCAGCCGGGTCTTGGCATCCTCACGGTTGCGCTCCTGGCTGCGGAATTGCTGCGCGTCGATCACCAGCACGCCGTCATTGGTCATGCGCTGGCCGGCGATGCGGATGAGGCGCGCTTTCACCTCCGCCGGCAAATTGGGCGAGGCGGCCACGTCGAAGCGCAGCTCGACCGCGGTCGAGACCTTGTTGACGTTCTGCCCGCCGGGACCGGAGGCGCGGACGAATTTCTCCGTCAGCTCCGATTCGTCGATGGCGATGGACTTGGTGATGCGAATCATGGCGCGGACCATAGCGGATCGCCGCCCGCCTGTCAGGTGCCGGTAATCGATATTATCGATGACAGCATCCGAATCAATTCACTGGATCAATCAAAAGCCCGGGCCAATATACCACCTGTCTTTGATCTATTAATTGCGAATCATTCTCAATTAACTAGAATGGGACAGGGTGATGGAGGTCACGATGCTGAAGACATTGAGTTTCGCCGCGGTGCATTTCACCGTCGCCTTCACCATCGGCTA
The DNA here is from genome assembly GCA_035549815.1 of Dongiaceae bacterium. GTDB lineage: Bacteria > Pseudomonadota > Alphaproteobacteria > Dongiales > Dongiaceae > Dongia_A. The sequence goes on along the minus strand of DASZQC010000076.1, from coordinate 5,055 downwards.
CCTGCTGACGGGCAGCGTGCTGGTGGGCGGCGCCATGGCGCTGATCGAGCCGGCCTGCAACACGGTCGCGTACCATTTCCATGAAAAGGCCTGGGCGCGCGCCGCAGCCCGCCGATCGGCCCGCCGCCACTGGGGCCCGGGGGCGCAGCGCAGCCTGCCGGCCCGGGCGCATTGACCCGCCCGTCCGGAAGAACGTCCGGCCCAGGCCGGGGCGCTGATCAGGGATAGGTGTTGATCAGTGCGGTCACCGCTGCCACCAGTTGAACGGTGGTCGCGCCCTGGATGGTGATCTGGCCCAGCGCCTCGACCGCGCCCCTGAGCGCCGAGATCTGGGCCGGGCTCGGGAACCGGATGACGCGCTGCCGGGCGCGCAAGGTGGCGATGGTCACCAGGCAACGGTTGATCTCCGCGTCGATGTCGCGCAGCAGAGTCCGGCCCCGCGCCAATGGCATTGCACCGGACGACAGAAGCGCGACGATATTCCTCCGTGCCTGGAACAGCGTGTTGATCTTCTGGTTCAACAGCAGAATCAGCAGATCGGTTTGCGTTGGCGGCGGCAATGTCACATTGGTGGCTGTTCCGCGACGCGCTCGAATTCCCATCGTGATCTCCCTTGTCGCTGACGTGTTGAAAATCGCAAAGCCGCCGTTATCGTCAATGCGGCGCGGCGGCCAGTGGCTTGGCGTTCGCCTTGGCGGTCGTGGCGATCGCGGCCGCCTTCTCCTGCGCCTGGTCGTAAGCGTCCTTCACGCCCATCGCGAACTGCACGATGAACGCCAACTGTGATTCGAGGTCGCGTTCCTTCGCCAACTCGTTCAACTTGGCAACGGCCAAGCGTACCTTCGATGTGTCGATGATGGTCGGCGTCACGCGCTCCGGCGGCGCGGTGGCCAGGTCGAGCGACCTGAGATATGCGGCGGGTTCCGCCGGCTTGAGGGCGTCGAAATAGCCTTTCATGGTTGAATCCACCCAGATCGTCTGGTCGGCCTTCATGGCCTCGGCGCCTTCGGCCGCCATGGCGTTGAAGCTCGCGATGTTCGCGACGATGGTCTCATCCAGGTCGGTCTGCGCCTGCCCGTAGGCCGCCGCGTCGCGTTGCGCCTGGTTCAGGATCGCTCCCGACTGGCTCGCCGTGCTGCGCATGTCGCCGCGACCGGCGCAGCCCGCCACGACGATCGCCAGCCCGAGCATGACAAGCCTCAGTCTCATGATCCGCTCCCTTCCGCTCATTTCAGCAATGCGCCGCCGATGAACAGCTTGGCGAAAACGTCGGCAATGGCTTCCTTCGTCAATCCGCCTTTCGAATAGGCGACGATGGCATCGGTGGCCGCCAGCACGCTGGCCTGCAGGTGCGTGGCATTGGTTGCCGAGATGCGGATCGCCGTCTCCCGTTCCGCGCTCAGGATGCGATACGGAACGATCTCCGCCTGCAGGCGCCCGTTGTCCCAGGCCGCGGCCAGATGGGTCAGCGCCGCCTTCGGCGCTCCGTCCTTCAAATGGTCGTGCTGCAGATACAGCGCCGCATTTGCCAGATGGCCGACTTCGTCGATCAACAGACGTCGCTGGGCGCGCAAGAGCAGCAGCTTCTGGTCCAGCAGGTTGGCTTCCAGCCGGGCGACCTCGATCCGCTGGGTGACTGCCACGCGCGCAATGATCAGCGATTGCGCGCGGGCGTTCGGCGCGTTGCCGCTATAGGCGTCGATGGCGCTGGCCGCTGCCTTGGTCACGCGGAGGATCGCCTCGCCCTTCTTCTCGATCTCGGACGGCGTTTCGGCGGCGGCGGTGCCGGCCGCTGCGCTGGAACCTGGCTTGGCGCCCTCGGTCAATTCGATCTGCAGCAGCTCGTCGGTCAGGTCCGCCAGTTCGTGCAGCGACGCGAGCTGCGCCACGCCATGGGCGGCGTTGAGCTTGCCGCGGAACTGCTCCAGCTTTGCCGCGAGCCCGGCTTCCAGCTTCCCCGGCTGCGCGGCCGCTTTGATCTCCTGCTCGATCCCGCGCAGTTCGGCCTGGAGCCGAGCGCCTTCGCTCTCCAGCATTTGCCGCTCCAGTTGCAGCGCGGCGATCTGCTCGCGGACGGAGCCGATGAGGCTTGTCGCGGCCGCATTTGGACGTTCCTCTTCGTCTGGAATGCTGTCATCGGGCGGATTGTCAAAAGCCGAGTCGGAGGCCTCCAGGCCCGCTTCAAGATTCATGCAAGCCAGGACAAAGCTCGCATAGCTGGCGCCGGACGCGGTTGTCGTGTCGGGCATGGTCGTCGCGGCCGTTCGATCCGCTTCGGGGATCTGATCGCAGGTGTAGTCGAGCCGCGGATCCGAATCCGCGCTGGAATCCGCCGTGGCATCGGCCTTTCGTGCCTCGACAAAATCTCGCTTGCTCGCGGTCATATTTACGATGAGCCCGCGCAGGTTCTTGAACTCCAGGGCGGGATCGGCTTCGACGCGAAGCTTTTCATATTCCGCCCGCGTTCTGTCCTTCGGCACCCTCCCGGCACATTCGGCGACGGTGGCGCTGGGCAGCGCCGTGGTTGGCAGCGCCAGGCTAAGGTCCGTCAGCAGCACATCCAGCCGGCAATCGATCGTCTGCTTCACATCGCGGCCGAAGGCGGCCATGTCACGGGCAAAGCCGGTGCCCTTCGGCACATAGGCACGCTCTGCGGCCGTGCCGTCGCCGAACGCGCCCCTGGCCAGGACATCGGGCTGGGTGAGGCTGAGCAGCTGCTCGTTCCGCCGCATCACGTAGAAGCCAAGCACCGCGCCCTCCTGGCGCTTGCCCAGCGCCTGGGCGCCATTCACCTGCTGCAATATCTGCGCGGACAGATCCGCCTCGCTCACCAGGGTGCGGGTCTTCTCGGCGCTCTCCTGCAGGCTGGGGTCGTGGATGTAGAGACCGCAGGAGCCGAGCGAAAACGCGCAACAGGCGATCGCCAAGCCTTTCCAGATCGGGCGCAAACGAGCCTCCTCCCGGCACCGGCCGGTCGACGAAGATCAGAACCCTTATGGCTCCGCCGATCGCGGCGCCCCGGTCGCGATGCGAAATGCGCATCGCTTGCCCCACCGAAATTCAGCGTCGCACGAAAGCTCGTAATCGGCAAGTGTATTTATAGAATGATCAACTATTAGTTATATCCCGGATCGGCGCGGGTCTGTGATGGCGATCGGCTGGTCCTTGGCAAAGACGGCGGCTCCTTCGGTGCGACGGTTGCGGCCCCTCCTGTGCGGGCATTGATCCGGCAGGTGAATTTTTGATGTCACACGGAGGGAAGCTGGCTCGTCCTCTTGGCATGAACCGGGAGTTGACCTGCAGGCAACACGCCCGGCGCGAGCAGAGTTTGTCTTGGCCTCGCGGCGTTGTGGCCGTGGGCCTATATTTGATGATGAGGAGCATCTCGATGCTGAAAGCCTTCATGAAGCGGCGCATGCGCGCCTTTGCCGCCGCCTTCGGCTATGACGCCGAATATCTGGTGCAGATGATCGATGCCGACACCGAGGCCGGCTTCGCCCTCGCCGGCTTGAGCAAGGCGACCCGTTACAAGGCCGATGCGCCGAAGGCGGCTTGGTATGCGGCCAAGATCGTCGCGGCGATGAACGAGGATTGCGGGGCCTGCACGCAGCTTGCCGTCGACATGGCGAGCCGCGCCGGCGTCGCCGCGGAGGATTTGCGCGCCATCGTCGCCGGCAATCTCGCCAAGATGAGCCCCGAGGCCCTGATCGGCTATCGCTTCGCCAAGGCGGTGCTGGCGCAGGACCCCGACGTCGATACGCTGCGGGACGAGATCGTGCAGCGCTGGGGCCGCAAGGCGATGGGCGCCATCGCGCTCTGCGCCGTCGCGGGACGCACCTTCCCGCGGCTGCGCTTCGCATTGGGACATGGCGAGACCTGCCAGGCCATCGAAATCGGCGGCATCAGGATCGCACCCAACAGCGTACAACCGCGAAGGCTGGCCCATGCCTGAGCCCATTCTCGTCGCGCGTGACGATCCGCCAAGAGATGATCCCAGCGCCACCTTCGAGCCGCATCGCAGCCACCTGCGCGGGCTCGCCTATCGCATGCTAGGCTCGATGAGCGAGGCGGACGACGTGGCGCAGGACGCCTATCTGCGCTGGCACAAGATCGGCGGCAAGGCGCGGGCGGGTGTCGAGAATCCGCGCGCCTGGCTGTCCAAGGCGACGACGCGGCTGTGCCTCGACCGGCTGAAATCGGCGCGGGCGCGGCGCGAGACCTATGTCGGGCCCTGGCTGCCGGAACCCGTGATCGAAGCGGAAGCCGCGACCGACCCGGCGGAGACGGCGCACGACCTCACCGTCGCCTTCCTGCTGCTGCTGGAGCGACTGTCACCGCTGGAGCGCGCGGCCTTCCTGCTGCATGACGTGTTCGAGATGAGCTTCGACCAGGTGGCGGACGTCCTGCGCCGCGATCCGGCCGCCGTCCGCCAGCTTGCCACGCGGGCGCGCAAGCATATCGATGCCGGCAAGCCGCGCTTCGACGCCAGGTCCGAGGATCAGCAGCGCATGGCCGCCGCGTTCCTGGAGGCCGCCGGCTCCGGCGATCCGGCCAAGCTCGCGCACCTGTTGGCGGCGGATGTGGAGCTGATCTCCGATGGCGGCGGCAAGGTAAGGGCGGCGCTCCATCCGATCCTCGGTCGCGACAAAGTGTTGGCTTTCGTTTTCGGCGTGCGGCAGAAATTCCCGTTCCCCGACGGCACGGAATTCCGCCCGACCGTGGTCAACGGCCTGCCCGGCTTCCTCGTCGTGCTGCCGGACCATCATATCGACCAGACCTTGTCGTTCGAGATCGTCGACGGCGCGATCCGGCGCATCTACATCGTGCGCAACCCGGACAAGCTGACGCGGATTCACGCTTAGTTGGACTGAGCGGAAATTGCCTACTAGGTCGTCATGGTCGGACCAAGCACACGGCTGTCCGGCACGTTGTTTGCTTAGGCCCATTGTAGGGTCATCTGTGGGGCGATTTGTTGATGTTCTGATTTCTGGGGTTGGAGCAGGCGGTCGATGCGCCTGCGCTGCATGAGGCTGGCTTGGACGAGGCGTGTGAACA
>DASZQC010000075.1:0-3422 GCA_035549815.1 Dongiaceae bacterium | reverse complement strand
TGGCCGACGGCAGCGAGACCGACATGGTGGTCAATTCGCTGAAGTTCTTCATCGTCTCCACCGCCGAGGATTTCCGCGACCTGTTCCTCGCCATCGCCGACAGCCCGCCGGACGCGCCGAAGCCGACGAAGCTCGAGCAATTCATCGAAGCGCATCCCACCATGCCGGCCGCCCTCGCCACCATCGGCACGCCCGCCAGCTTCGCCGACGAGAATTATTTCGGCATCGACGCCTTCATCTTCGTCAACAAGGACGATCAGCGGCAGGCGGTGCGCTACATCATCGAGCCGGAGAAGCTGGTCCACCTGTCGCCGGAAGATGCCGCGAAGCAGCCGCCGAACTTCCTGATGGACGAGATCGTCGCGCGCCTGAAGCAGGGCCCGGTCACCTTCCGCCTCAAGGCGCAGCTCGCCGCCCCCGGCGACCAGACCAGCGACCCCGCGAAACCCTGGCCCGACGACCGCCCGGTGGTCGAGCTCGGCGTGCTGACCATCGACAAGGCCGTCGCCGACAGCAAGGAAGCCGAGAAGCCCCTGCTGTTCCTGCCCGGCCAGATCATCGACGGCATCGAACTCTCCGACGACCCGCTGATCAGCATCCGGGACGGCGCGTATGCGGAATCGTTTTCGCGAAGGAATCCTTAGGCATTCCGCCGAGTGCGGCCATCTTCGACCAAGATAAAGCGGCGTATCTTTGCCGCTGTAGTTGAACAGCTCGGCAAACTGCGGAGACAGCAATCAGTGAGTACACTCAGCCGATAATTGCTGCGCTATATTACCGTGAGCTCATGAGGCGGATTCGCGGTGGCCAAAATCACCATGCTTCTTGGTTCAATGGATCATTCACCAAGCGAGCAATTGGGGAAGGATCCTACAGAATGGCACACTACCGCTATCATCGCCTCAGAAGGCGGTGAACATTTGCTACTGGCAGACGACATAGCGAACCGAATGAAAATACAGGGCGGCACGCTAAAGAGATGGGCGCGAAATCCGCCAGGGAGTGCTTACAGGGCCAAGTTTGAGGCGACGTTCGCTGAACGTGCCAGCAGCTATCCCGTCCACGTTCGAGCAGTTAGCGTACAAAGCGAAACGATGGTGCGTGCGTTTCCTAACTTGCTTACGCATTTGCAGTTGGCGAGCTATGTCGAGGCCTTCACACGAAACAACAAGCCTTATTTGCGCTTCGGTCCCTTCACGCGAATGAGGGCTGGAGCGCCAATAAATCAGCAAGGAGAGCCGGTCAAATTTGAACTTCCCGAAAGTCAGGCCGTCCCAATCGTATTTATGTGCCACTCCCTACTGCATGCACATCGCTCGGTGATGCAGGAACTAGTCGCCGATTCTCCAGAGCTCGAATGGATTGACTGGCAGCTAACACCCAACAAATTTCCGCGCGACATTGACGGCCCAGTTGCCCGGCTTTTTCATGCGATCATATCCCTCGCAGAAGATGCAAGGATGATCGAGGGCAATTTGCGCATTCTGACCCTGCTAGAATCAAAGCAGGATCATGGCAGTGCGTTGGCAGATAATCTTGCCGGTTTGCTCAATCAAAAGGCCAAAGCGTTAGATTGGACGATTCAAAAGTCGCCCACAAAGCATGCGGGCTCTTCTGTGCTGTGGACCGTCTGTCACGACAAAGTTCGCTTACAGCAATAAGACAAGAAAAATCTGGCGGAGGGAGGGGGATTCGAACCCCCGATAGGGATTTAGGTCCCTATAACGGTTTAGCAAACCGCCGCCTTCAGCCGCTCGGCCACCCCTCCGCCGTGAGCGACTTGCGCCACGGCGTATGCGCGCCCCCTCCTTAAAGACGGGGGGTCGGAAAGTCAAACACTGGCGGGGCCGGCGGCGCGCCAATTCCGGCCCCTGAAACAACAGCGGAAATTCCTCCGGAAGAGGCCCTACGTCGCCGGCCCGCGCCGGCCGGTGCGGCGGTGGCGGCCCGGCGGGGCTTCGGTCCGGTCCGGCATGTCCTCGTCCACCGGCGGCACCGGCGCCGCCGCGGACAGGTCCGGCACCCGCGGGGTCCGCGCCACCTCGTCCAGGATCCAGCGGCGGAAGGCCTTGATCAGCGGCTCCTCCGCCCGCGCCGGGGCATGGACCAGGTGATAGGCGAACTGCGCCGGGCCCTTCAGCGCCATGGTGAAGGGCCGCACCAGCCGCCCGGCGGCGAGGTCGTCGGCCACCAGGGTGGAATCGCCCAGCGCCACGCCCTGCCCGTCCAGGGCCGCCTGCAGCGCCAAATTGGTCTGGCTGAAATGCAGGCCGCGCGTCGCGTCCACCTCCGGCGCGCCCGCCGCGCGCAGCCACATCTGCCAGTTGGGCCAGGTCGCCCATTGCGCGTCCCAGTCGATGTGGATCAGCGTGTGGTGCTTCAGGTCGTGCGGCTCCTTCAGCGGCTTGCGCTGGCTCAGCAGATGCGGGCTGCACACCGGGAACACGCTCTCCTCGAACAATTTCTCCGCGACCAGGCCCGGATAGGTGCCGAGGCCGAAGCGGATGGCGACATCGACATTGTCCTCGGCGAGGTCGAGCAGGCGCGGCGCCACGTCGATGCGCACGTCGACCTCCGGGTGGCTGGCCAGGAACCGGTCCAGCCGCGGCACCAGCCATTTGGCGGCGAGCGAGGGCGAGGTGGTGACCAGCAGCTTCGGCCGCCCGTCGGTGCCGCGCAGGCGCTGCACCGCGCGGTCGATGGTGCCGAGCCCCTCGCCCACGGCGCGGGCCAGCGCCTCCCCCGGCGTGGTCAGGCGCACCACCCGGCTCGACCTTTCGAACAGCTTCACCTCGAGGTCCAGCTCCAGCTCGCGCACCGCGTGGCTGATCGCCGCCGGGGTGACGTTCAGCTCCGCCGCCGCCCGGGTGAAGGAGAGATGCCGGGCGGCCGCCTCAAAGCCGCGCAAAGCCGCCAGATTGACCGATCGTGCCATGAGCCATCTTCAAATACGGCTCATCAATTCGTCAAGCAGGATTCGTTTGAATCGCTTGCATTATTGACCACTTATTAACACCAGAGAGCTACCCTGCTTAGCAGGATTTGAAGAAAGCCACGATCATGACCGACCTGACCAGCACCGGCTTATCCCTGCCGCGCGCCTTGCGCCGGGCGGGCTCCGATCGCAGCCGGCACGACGTCATCCAGTATCTCGCCAGGGCGCTGTCCTGGGCCTGGGCGAGCTGGCGCCGGCGCCAGATCCTCAACACCCTGCGCAAGGTGGACGACCGCCTGCTGCGCGACGCCGGCATCGAGCCCAACGAACTGGAGGATGTCGTCGACAATCTGATCTCCCGCTGGCGCTAAGCCGGCGGAGACCCCCAGCGGCTACCCCCGCTGAACCCCTGGCGCGCCGTCCCCCCACCCCAAACCCGGCGCGCAACGAAGCAAGCCCCCCTGGGCACCCTGCCGGCCGGCGCATT
>DASZQC010000074.1:0-3634 GCA_035549815.1 Dongiaceae bacterium | reverse complement strand
TGCCGCGCAGCGAATTGCTGGTGCAGACGGCTTCCAGCCAGTTCCGTTTCGAGGTGGAGATCGCCGATGACGCGACCGAGCGGGCGGAAGGCCTGATGTATCGCCAGACCATGGCGGATAATGCCGGGATGCTGTTCCTCTATCCGGCGCCGCAGCAGGTCCAGTTCTGGATGAAGAACACGCCGATGTCGCTGGACATCGTGTTCGTGCGCGCCGACGGCACCATCGCGCGCATCGCGGAGCACACGACGCCGTTCTCCGAGGACATGATTCCCTCGGGCGAAGAGGTCGTCGCGGTGCTGGAGGTCAAGGCCGGCATGATGCATCAACTCGGCGTCCGCGCCGGCGATCGCCTGAAGCACCCGACCTACTTTCCGAATTAGCCGGTTAGTCTCTTTCGGGCGGCACGAAGACGTACTGGTTGCCGCCTTCGAGGGAACTCTGCGCCACCGTCTTGCGCCGCGTCTGGTCGTTCACGCAGATGATGTGCGCGTAAGGCGTGCCGTCGATGCCGTCGAACAGATTGGCCACTTCCCACACCAGATAGGGAATGCCGGCCGTGTGGTACCGTGCGCCGATCGAAATCGGTGCATGTTTGTGTGACTTAAACGGATTGATCATTCCACTCTCGGCCGCTGCCGATGCTCCATCCCTTGGACGCAGACACTACCACAGCGCGCGCCCGACGCTCAACAGAGCCTGGGATGCGGGGTCTGCACGTTTATTCATCACGCATTCCGCAAGTACCAGTCGTAATCGAGTTCCGTGACCCGGGAAAAGAACCGGTCCTGCTCGGCCCGCTTCACCGCGACGTAAAGACGGTGGAAGTCGGGACCGAAATAGTCGCGCATAAGTTCGGAAGCGGCGAACAGGTCCAGCGCCGCGAACCAGTTCCCCGGCAGCTTCACGCCCATCTCCGCCGCCTTGGCATAGCCGTTCCCTTCGATCGGCGCGCCGGGATCCAGCCGGTGCTTCAGCCCGTGATGGATGGCCGCCAGCAAGGCCGCGACCGCGAGGTAGGGATTGGCATCGGCGCCGCAGACGCGATGCTCGATATGCCGCGTCGGCGCCGGACCCGCCGGCACGCGGAAGCTGACCGTGCGGTTGTTGATGCCCCAGGTCGGCGCCACCGGCGCGTAGGAATTGGCGCGGAACCGGCGATAGGAATTGGCGTTCGGCGCGAACACCGCCATCGAATCGTTCAGCAGCGCCCCCATGCCGCCGACGGCGAATTTCAGCAGCTCGGTTCCCTCCGGCTTTTCGCTGGCGAAGGCGTTCTTGCCGGCCTTGTCCGCGAGGCTGACATGCAGGTGCATGCCGCTGCCGGCGATGTCGGAGAACGGCTTGGCCATGAAGGTGGCTTCCATGCCGTGCTGCACGGCGACGCCCTTGACCGCGCGCTTGTACATGATCGCCTCGTCGGTCGCGCGCAGCGCGTCCGGCCGGTGGCGCAGGGTCAGCTCCAACTGGCCCGGCGCGTATTCCGAGATCGCGGTTTCGGCCGGGATGCCTTGCGCGTCGAACGCGGCATAGAGATCGTTGAAATAGGGCGCCTGGTCGTCCAACTCGCGCAGGCCGTAGACCTGGATATCCCAGGGCCGGTAGCCGGTGACGGGGGAGGCCGGCAACTGCACCTCGCCGCGCGGCCCGCGGTTCCGGTCGAGCAGGTAGAATTCCAGCTCGCAGGCGATGACGGGGATCAGGCCGAACTCCTGGAACCTTTCGATGACCCGGTGCAGCACATGGCGCGGGTCATAGGGGCAGGGGCTGCCGTCCAGCTCGTAGACGCTGACCATCACCTGGGCGAAGTTCGCCCCCAACCAGGGCGCCCGCACCAGCGTGCCGGGGATCGGCTTGCCCAGGTAATCGGCGTCGCCGTTGGTCCAGACCAGGCCGCTCTCCTCGACATCCTCGCCGGTCATGTCGAGGGCCAGCATGGTGCCGGGCAGATAGCGGCCATGCTCATAGATCGGCAGCAGATCGTGGCGGCGCAAATTCTTGCCCCGCGGCACGCCGCTCTGGTTGGTGAAGACAAGCTGGATGAATTCGATATCCGGATTCCGGTCCAGGAACGCTTTGGCTTCCGCGATGTCGGCGACGCGGTCGGTCATGATCTTTGTCGGTCCTTCCTATGCGCCCAGCAATTCGCCGCAGCAATTGTCGACAGCCGCGATAAGACGGTCGACCTGCTCGGCGCTGGTCGCGGGGCTGACCAGGGTCATGTTGTGGAAGGGGGCGATGATGAAGCCCCGGTTCAGCAGGTAGAGGTGGATGGCGAGTTCCAGACGCGGATGCATGGCCGCCTGGGCCTCGGTGCCGTTCTTCGGCCGCTGGGGTGCGCAGACGAACTCCGCCCGGGCACCCACGTTGGAGACGTGCCAGGGCAGGCCGCGGGCCTTGATCCGCGCCTCGAGGCCCCGCGCCAAGCGCTCGGACATGGGCAGCATGTGATCGTAGGCAGCGGGGGTGACGACCTGCTCCAGGTTCGCCCGCATGGCGTGCAGGGCCAGCGCGTTGGCACTGAGGGTCGTGCCCATGCCGGAATAGCCCGGCTCCTTCTCGGCCTCGACCTGGCGCATCCGCGCCTCGATCTCGGCGGTGAAGCCGAAGACCGAGCAGGGGACGCCGCCGGCGATCGGCTTGCCGACGGTCAGGAAGTCCGGCTCCAGCCCGTGCGTCCGGGTGTAGCCGCCGAAGCCGGTCGAGATCGTGTGGGTCTCGTCGATCACCAGCAGGGTGCCATGCTTGCGGGTGAGCACGCGCAGCCCTTCGAGGAAGCCCGCCTCAGGCAGCACCATGCCGATATTGGTCAGCGCCGGCTCGGTCAGGACACAGGCGACATCGCCTCCCGCGATCGCGGATTCAAGCGCCGCTAAATCGTTAAATTCCACGATCTTGGTGAATTGAGTTACATCGAAAGCTTGGCCGATCAGGCCGGGGCGGTGGATCGCCTTGCCGTTCTTCAGGCGCACGAAGGTGTCGTCGGCGGCGCCGTGATAGCAGCCGTGGAATACTAGTATTTTAGATCGCCCGGTGATCGCCCGGCACCAGCGGATGACGAAGCGGTTGGCGTCGGTCGCCGTGGTCGCCGCCTGCCAGAAGGGCAGGCCGAACATCTTGGCCAACAGTTCACCCACCTCCGGCACATCCTCGGTCGGCAGCATGTAGGTGAGGCCGCGCGCCGCCTGCTCCGCGATCGCCTTGGCGACCGGCTCGGGCGAGTGGCCGAACATGGAGCCGGTGTCGCCGAAGCAGAAATCGTCATAGGCATGGCCGTCGACATCGGTCAGGCGCGCACCCTTGGCGCTGGCGACGTAGATCGGAAAGGGCGTGCCCCAGTCCAGCATCCAATGCATCGGCACGCCGTGCGCCCAATGCGCCTTGGCGCGGGCGGCCAATTGCTGGGAGCGGGGGTGACGCTGGACGAACAGATCTTGCTCGCGACGCAACATGGCATCGACGTTCCCCAGCGGAACGCCGGCGTCTCGATCCTGCATTTTAAGGCAACTCCCTCGACCGATGGCGCCAGATTGATAGCCGGGCGCCCCCGAGGCCGGCAAGGGTGTGCACCTCCTATCGCGCGCTCGCACGCATCGTCGATCAATAATATGATGTAAATTCAATATATTGTCGG
>DASZQC010000073.1:0-3234 GCA_035549815.1 Dongiaceae bacterium | reverse complement strand
AAGCTGCTGCACCGAGGTCACCCCCACCTAGCTCCGGCTAAGCTCACTGCGTTCGCTAAGCCTCCGCGTCCTCCCCCTCGAGGGGGAGGAAAGAAATTACTCCTCCGCCTTCTTCTCCGAGTGCCCCAACGCCTTGTCCGGCGCGATGACGTTGCGCAGGCGCTGCTTCAGCTCGGTGAGCTCGGCATGGCGGCCTTCGCCCTTGCGCGACCAGATCGTCGCCCCGTCCGCCCGCACCTCGAACACGCCGCCGGTGCCGGGAATCAGCGCCACCTCGCCGATCTCGTCCTGGAAGGTGGTCAGCAGCTCCTGCGCCGTCCACCCGGCGCGCAGCAGCCAGCGGCATTGGGTGCAGAATTCGATCTCGATGCGGGGCTTCGGCATCCTCAATCGTCCGCGATATGCGCGGCTGGGGTTTCGATCGTCACCGGGTAGCGTCGAAGCATGAAAATGAGAAGCAGCACGCCCGGTATGGCCATTGCAGTCGACAGCAGGAAATAGTCGACCCAACCGATCGTCTCGGCGACGCCCCCCATAGGCGACGCGATGACCGTGCGTCCGACCACGGCCAGCGATGAAAATAGCGCATACTGCGTCGCCGTGAATTGCAGATTACAGAGCCGCGAGATGTAGGCGACGAACGCCGCAGAGCCCATGCCTCCCGTGAAGTTTTCGATCGCGATCGTGAGATAGAGCCAGTTGATCTCGTTCCCGACATGGGCCTGCCAGGAGAACATGAGGTTTGAAAGAAGTTGTAGCACGCCGGTCAGCAACAGACTCTTCCCCATGCCCCACTTGATAACCATCAGGCTGCCGAGCCAGACGCCGAGCAGGGTTGCGACGAGGCCGAAGATCTTGCTGATCTCGGCAATTTCCGGCTTGGTGAAACCTATGTTGAGATAGAACGTGGTTGCCATGTTGCCAAGAACGGCATCGCCCAGCTTGAAGAGGACGATGAATAGAAGGATCAACTGCCAACCGTCGCGCTTGGCAACCTCGCGGAACGGTTTCACGACGGCATTTTCCAGCCAGATATGGATCGCCTCATACTGTCGATTGCCGCCGACACGAGGCTTTGGCAAAGACATGACGATCGTAACCGGCACCGCGGCGGCCACGAGGGTTGCGACTGCATTGATCGCCCAGGTTGCCCAGTCGAGCTGGGTCAGCCCCTTCTTCACCGCAAGGAATGCAAGAATCGCCGCCGCCGTCATGCTGGCGATGGCCATCAAGCGCAGCGCAAAACCGGCCTCGCCCTCGATCGCGGGAGCGGCAGGGCGGCGATTGGGCGGCTCGCGTACCAGCAATGTGGTCAAGACTCCGACGACCATAAGCGCGGCCATTGCAATAAAGGTGACCACCCAAGAGAGATTCACCGCTTCGGCATCGGCGGTCCCCGGCGCCGCCGCAACGTCGACGCCTGCGAAGTAGCGATATGCGTATTCGGCCACGAACAAGGCGCCTGCGCCAGAAGCGAGCATGCCAAAGCGATAGCCGTACTGGATCATCGCCGCGCCAGCGCCCTGTTGGTCGTCGTCCAGAACCTCGATGCGATAGGCGTCGATCACGATGTCCTGGCTGGCAGACAGGAATGCCACCAACACAGCCATCGCAGCGGTCGCGATGGGCGAAACCGCCGGGTTGGCGAACCCGAACAACGAAATCGCGACGATGAGCAAGAGCTGGAACAGCAGGGTCCAACCTCGCCGATGGCCCAGCTTCTGGAACGGGCCAGGAGGCATCGACCGGTCGATCATCGGCGACCACAGGAACTTCAGGCTGTAGGCGACAGCGACCAGCGCAAAAAAACCAATGGTGGTGAGATCGGCGCCAGCTTCAGTCAGTCGCGCCTGCAGAGTAGCGCCGGTCAAAGCAAGGGGCAGGCCGCTGGCGAAGCCCAAAAACAGAACCGCGATTAACCGCCGTTCGAAGAAGGCGAGGAAGGTCTCGCCCCAGGATTTTCTTCGCTCGACAGCGTCCGTCATCAAGGTCCTCTCATGGCCGGTCAGGCCCGCCGACTCGGGCGCGATGCCCGCGATTGTTGCCCAATCGTTACGCACTTGCCCAAAGCGCGTCCAGGGCCGCCAGGTCAGTGCCACAAAAAAGCCGCATGGAATCAACGGATACGGCAGTGGCACGCGGCTTGCTGAACATTCCTCACCCGAACGGGGCACAGGGAAACGACTCGCCAGCAGTTGAGCAACGCCGGCAGCGCAATTCCGCCGGCCGTCGCCACTGTCATGCGCGGGCAGACAGGGAAGGGCGACTGCATGACTCCTGAGACACAGGCAGCCATCGACGAGTTGCGCGGACTCATCACGATGTCCGGCACCATCAACATGGAAATCTTCTACTGGTGGTGCACCGCCATCATGGTGCTGATCCATGCCGGGTTCCTGGCTTACGAGATGGGAGCGTCACGGGTGAAGAACGCGCTGGCTTCGGGTGTGAAGAACATCCTGGCCTTCGCCTTCATCGTGCCGACCTTCTTTCTCTTCGGCTGGTGGATCTATCTCGCCTTTCCTGCTGGTTTCACACCCGGGGAGGCCGGCGCTGCCGGCCTGCCTTGGAGTGGCAACATGGGTCCCAACCTGGCCGACAACGCCTCGGGCGTCTTCTGGGCGGCCTTCACCATGTTCGCGGCCACCACGGCCTCGATCATGTCCGGTGCGCTGATCGAGCGCATACGGGTCAGCGCCTTCATCATCCTCGCCATCCTGCTGGGCTCGGTGATCTGGATCCTGGGCGCCGCCTGGGGCTGGCACCCGGCCGGCTGGCTGCACGCCAAGTTCGGCTTCCATGACGTGGCGGCGGCGGGCTGCGTGCATGTGATCGCCGGCTTCTTCACCCTCGGCGTCCTGCTCAATCTCGGGGCCCGCATCGGCCGCTTCGCGCCGGACGGCACGCCCCAGGAGATCATGGGCCATTCGGCGCCGATGACCATCATCGGCCTGATGCTGATCATCGTCGGCTTCTTCGGCTTCCTCGGCGGCTGCATCATCTATGTGACCAGCGATCAGTGGGTCAACATCTATGCCCAGCCGGCGACGCTCTCCGCCTTCGCCTTCAACACGTTGATGAGCTTTGCCGGCGGCATCATCGGCTGCTTCCTGATGACACGCGATCCGTTCTGGATGATGTCGGGCGGCCTTGCCGGCATCATCTCCGCGGCGGCCGGCCTCGACGTCTATCATCCGGGCCTCGCCTTCCTGATCGGCTTCGTCGGCGGCTGCA
>DASZQC010000072.1:0-8145 GCA_035549815.1 Dongiaceae bacterium | reverse complement strand
ACCAGCTCATCAACCGCCTGGCCGATGACGGCCTCGCGGTCATCGTCATCTCATCCTATCTGCCGGAGATCATGAACCTCTCCGACCGCATCCTGGTCTGCCGCCAGGGCCGCATGGTGGAGGAATTCTCTCCGGCGGACGCGACGGAAGAGAAGATCATGTACGCGGCGGTGCATTGACGGTTTCGGCGGCCTATTCTCGTTCTTCCAACCGACTCATTCGTCATCCCAGGGCTTGGCCCTGGGATCCACGAGTTTGCCTCCACTCACTCGGTCCTGCTCATAGAAACTCGTGGATGCCAGGGCCAAGCCCTGGCATGACGGTCTAGGGGTGAGAATGAGCATTAGCCGGGGGTCCGCCGGTTGGCCATCTGGTGGCGCAGCGCGGTGGTTGCCGCGCTATCCACCCCCACACCCGCCTTGTCCAGCGCCACGCCGAACTGTGTGCGGGCGAACTCCGCCGAGACCTTCTGGTCCAGCACGTCCGCCAGCACGGCCTGCGGGTCGCGGGTGAGGGGATCGCCGTAGCCGCCGCCGCCGGCTTGCTCGTGGCGGAGGACGACGCCCTCAGAGATTTCCCGCGTCACCTTGCTGGGCAGCGTCTCGCCGCCGTCCGCCGGGTTGAGAATGTTGCGCGAGGGTGCGGCTCCACCGCCGCCGAACAGGCCATAGGGGCGGTGGTCGTGGCGGTCGGCGCGGATCTGCATCATGGCGCCGGGCGCCTGCAGCCGGTATTGCCGCACCAGGCCAAGACCGCCGCGATACTTGCCGGCGCCGCAGGAATCTTCGCGAAAGCCGTATTCCTCCACCAGGATGGGGAAGCGGTCCTCCAGCGTCTCCACCGGCATGTTGGACATGTTCTGCGACGGGTTGGTGACGCCCTCGATGCCGTCCTTGGTGGCGCGGGCGCCCCAGGCGCCGTTGATCATGTCGACCAGGATGAAGGGCTCGCGCGTCTCGGCGTCGCGCCCGCCGAACGCGATGACGGTGTTGCCGCCTTCGCCCGCCGCGACGACGCGGTCCGGCACGATCTTGGCGAGCGCGCCCATCACCGTGTCGACCACCCGATAGCCGGTCAAGGCACGCGCGGCGACGGCGGCCGGTATCTCCGGATTGAGGATGCTGCCCTTCGGTGCCTTCACACTGATGCAGCGATAGACGCCCGCATTGTTCGGCACGTCCTGGTCCAGGGCGCAGCGGATCGACAGATACGTCGCCGACTTCACGAAGGAGAGGGTGGAGTTGATGGCGCCCTTGACCTGCGGCGCGCTGCCTTCGAAATCCACGGTCAGGTGATCGCCCTTGACCGTGATGGCGCAGACGATAGGGATGCGCTGGTTCACCAGCCCGTCGCCGTCGATATAGTCGGTGAAGCGATAGGTGCCGTCCGGCCAGGCGGCGATCGCCTTGCGGGTTAGCGTCTCGCCGTAGTCGATCAGCTTGGCGAAATAGCCGCGTGATTCGGCAACGCCATATTTCTCCAGCAGACGGCCGAACTCGCGCTCGCCGATGTTGCAGGTCGCGAGCTGCGCCTCCAGATCGCCGATCACCAGGTCCGGCAGGCGCACGTTCTGGCGGATCAGGCTCAGCAGCGTCTCGTTCGGTACGCCCTTGTCATAGAGCTTCAACGGCGGGATGCGCAGGCCTTCCTGGTAGATCTCGGTGGAATCCGCCGCGTTCGATCCCGGCACGCGGCCGCCGACATCGCAATGGTGGGCGATGACCACCGCATGGCCCTGCAGCTTGCCGCCGATGAAGATCGGCTTGAACATGAAGATGTCCGGCAGATGCATGCCGCCGTTGTAGGGATCGTTGAAGATGATGACGTCGCCCGGCGCCAGGTCCTTGCCGAACTTCGCCAGCATCGCCTCGACCGCGTCCGGCACGGCGCCCAGATGCAGCGCCACCGTCTTCGCCTGAGCCAGGATCAGGCCGTTGGCGTCGCAGAGCGTGCAGGAATAATCCAGCACGTCGCGCACGATGGAAGAGCGCGCGGTGCGCATGACGGTATAGGCCATGTCGTCGACGATGGTGTCGAGCGCGCTTTTGATCACCGCGAAGGTGAAGGGATCGGTCTTTGCCGTCTTAGGCATTGGCATGATTCCGGCCTGCGGCCGCTGGGGCACGCCGCCTTTTGGCGAGGGACACCGGCGCCTTGCGCGGCAGCTCGGCCAGCAGGTTGCCGCTCTTGTCGGCGCCGACACTGACGCCTGGCGGGATCACCACCGTGCTGTCGTCGCTTTCGATGATGACCGGGCCTGTCTGCTTGCCGCCGAAGCCGTTGCGCGCCAGCACCGGTGTCGACACCCAGCCATGCTGTGGGCCGAAATTCACCTGGCGCGTGCCGACCGTCGCCGTCCCCTTGCGCACCGGCAGGCTGAGGCTGCCGAAGCTCAGCTTGTTGCGGCGGATGCCCCGCGCCAGCAGGCGGATGCTGGTCGATTCCAGCTCATCGGACGAGGCGTATTGGTAGAGCCGCTCGTAGCGCTCGATGAAACCGCGCCGCAGCCGGTCGCGGCAATCGGGGCCGAGCTTGTCGGGCAGCGGCACCGCAATGGTCGAATCCTGGCCGACGAAGCGCAGGTCGAGCGAGAATTGCAGCTCCACCTCGTCCGGCGTAAAGCCCTCGCGCCGCATGCGCTCGGCCGCTTCCTTGCGCAAGGCGGCGCAGGCCGTCTTCGCCTGGGCCGGGTCGAAGGTGCCGAGGCGCCCGGGGCAGGGGCGGATGAAGTAGTGCTCGACGTCGCCGGTCAGCATGCCCATGGCGGTGAAGACGCCCGGCATGCGCGGGAACAGCACCGAGGGGATATCCAGCGCCTTGGCAAGGTCGCAGGCGTGGAGCGGCCCGCTGCCGCCGAAGGCGAGCAGGGTGAAGTCGCGCGGATCAACGCCGCGCTCCACCGTAACGGCGCGAATGGCGCGGGTCATGTTGGCGTTGGCCACATCGCGGATGCCGGCTGCGGCCGCGTCGACGCTGAGGCCCAGCGGCTTGGCGATCTGCTCTTCGATCGCGGCGCGCGCCTGGGCGCGGTTGAGCGACAGGGCACCGCCGGCCAATCGCTCCGGCAGCAGGCCAAGCGCCACGTTGGCGTCGGTGACGGTGGGGCGGGTCCCGCCGCGCCCATAGCAGGCGGGACCCGGCTCGGCGCCGGCGGAAACCGGGCCGACATGCAATAGGCCGCCGTCATCCAGCCAGGCGATGGAGCCGGCACCGCTGCCGACTTCCGCCACGTCGATGGTCGGCACGCTCATCATATAGCCGCCCGCCTTGATGAAGCGGCTGGGGGTGGAGATGCCGTCGCGGAACTCGTATTCGGTCGCGCGCGCGATCTCGCCCGCCTGCACCAGCGATGCCGAGGCGGTGGTGCCGCCCATGTCGAACACGATCAGGTCGCCGCGCTTCAGCGTCTCGCCCAGGCGGGCCGCGCCGACCACGCCGGCCGAGCGGCCGGAGGAGATGAAGAAGACCGGCTTCGCTTCCGCCACCTCGATGGAGGAGAGACCGCCATTGGAATTGCCGACCAGCAATGGCGCCGTCACGCCGATCTTCTGCAACCCCAAGCGCAGGCGGCGCAGATAGGTCTCCATCATCGGCCGCACATAGGCGTTCACCACGGCCGTGCTGGTGCGCTCATATTCGCGCTGCTCCGGCAGGACCGAGACGGAGGTGGTGACCGGCAGATTCGGGAAATGCTGGCGCAGCACCCGCTCCGCCATCAACTCGTGCTCCGGATTGCGGTAGGAATTGATGAAGCAGATGGCGACGGATTCGACGCCCAGCGCCACCAGCTCACGTCCGACCTGGGCGACCTCGTCCTGGTCGATCGCCTGCAGCACGTTGCCGCGCGCATCCATGCGCTCGTGGATTTCGCGTCGCAACTGTCGGCGCACCAAAGGCAGCGGCTTGTCCCAGGTCAGGTCGAACATGTCCGGGGTGCGGATGCGGCCGATCTCCAGCACGTCGCGGAAGCCCTTGGTGGTCAAGAGGCCGGTCTTGGCCCCGACCTTCTGCAACAAAGTGTTGGAGCCGACGGTCGTGCCGTGCAGGACTTCCGAGACATCGGCGGCCTTCAGCATCGCATCGGCCAGGATCAGCTCGATGCCGGTGATCACCGCCTCGGCCGGATTGGCGGGGGTCGACGGCACCTTGCGCGCGAAGCAGGTGCCTGCGGCATCCAGCAGCACCAGGTCGGTGAAGGTGCCGCCGATATCGACCCCGATGCGCGCGCCTTTTGCCATCAGCCCCGCCGCAGTGCGACGATCTTGGCGTCGGTCTCCGGCTCGTCGCGATACAAGCTGCGCGACGATAGCGGCAGGCTCGCCTCCCAGGCATGGAAATCCGCGATCAGGCGGGCTTCCTCGATGATCGGCAGCTCCGACATCGGCGGCAGCACGCGGCGCCAGGTCGAGTTGCCGGTGGTGTCGGCGATCAGCGCCTTGACCGAGGCGATGAAGGGCCGGCGCGACAGCACCACGTCGGCGGCCAGGATCTGGGGCACGAAGCGCCGGCGCTCGAACAGGTTCGGCGCGTCGAACATGGCGCGCATCAGGCGCGGCATCACATTCGCCATGCCGCAGATGGTGCCGCGGCCGCCGCCCGCCAGCAATTGCGGCACGTGGGTCTCGCTCCCCGTGAAGATCGACAGGTGGGAGAAGCGCCGCAGCAGGCCCTCGGTGAAATCGAAATCGCCGCCGCTGTCCTTCACGCCGGCGATGTTGCCGGGATAACGCTCGTCCAGGCGGCGGATGACATTGGGCGTGATCGGCACGCCGCAGATGTCCGGGAAGTGATAGAGATACATGCGCAGATCGTTGCGCCCGACGGCGTCGATCACCGCGGTATAGAAGCGGAACGCGCCGTCGTCGGTGATGCCGCCGCGATAGACGCAGGGCGGCATCAGCATCACGCCATCCACCTTCTGGTCCAAAGCGTGGCGCGACAGGGTGACGATGTCGGGGATCGACAGCGCACCGACCGAAACGATGATGCGGTTGGCCGGCAGGCCGCCCGCGATCACGCGCTCCAAAGTCGCCATGCGATCGGCGACGGAGAATTCCGCGCCTTCGCCGGTGGTGCCGAACAGGGTGATGCCGTCGCAACCTTCCTGCATCAGAGTGCGGCAACGCGCCAGCAACAGGTCCGCGTCCGGCCGGAAATCGCGCGTGATGGGGGTCGTCACCGCCACGGCGAGACAGTCGCGCGTCGGCAATCCACGTGTCGAAAGCTCGGCCAAGATCGATAACCCCTCTGACGAAATCCGTCCCCCGCGCGGCAAGACAGCGCTCCTGAGCGGAGCGTCTCATGGCCTGTGCGCTGCCCTCGATCATGACCGAGGATTGTAGATTGTCAACAATTGACTTGACGAGGCTGCGCGCGAGTGGGAGCATCCGCGTCAATAAGGGGCGGTCGACAGGGCGCAAAAGCCCGGATTGATCGTCAAGAACGATGACGCGCAAGCGCGGTCGACAGGGCGGGGAACGGGGTGAAATCTGCGAAGTCCGTGAAGGTGGATCGGCGCTCGCTCGATTGGAGAGCGGCCGATGTGCTGCGCGAGCAGATCCTGAGCGGCAAGCTGGTGCCCGGCCAGCGCCTGACGGAAACCGCCCTGGCGACCCAGCTCGAGGTCAGCCGCGGCACGTTGCGGGCGGCTCTGCGCGCCCTGGCGCACGAGGGGCTGATCCAGCAGGTCGCCTACACCAAGTGGATGTTGCCGGAATTCTCCCAGGCCGATGCGTGGGAGCTTTATACCCTGCGCGGCACGCTGGAAGGCATGGCGGCGCGGCTGGCGGCGCAGCACCGCACGCCGGATTGCGTGGTGGCGCTGAAGGCCGCGTTCGAGCGGCTGGTCGCCGCCGTGGTGTCGGAGCGTCACACGCGCGTGGCCGAGGCCGACCTGGCCCTGCACAAGACCATCGTCGCCATCACCGGCCACCAGCGCCTGATCGACCAGTATCGGCTGCTGGAGCAGCAGGTGCGCCACTACATCATCTCCTCCAACGCGCTGATCATGGATCTGAACCAGATCGTCGCCGAGCACGAGCCGATCGTGCAGGCGATCATCGACGGCGACCCGGACACCGCCGAGCGCGTGGCACGCGAACATAACGCGCCGGAGGTCGAGCGCGCCGCGGCCGCCCTGGCGGCGGAGCGGCTGGCGCAGGCCGCCGCGGTAGAGCCTGAGAAGCCGAAAACAAGGTCGCGGCAGTCCAACGCCGCGTGACGCAAGCGGACCAAGAACACGCACACAACGCAAAAGAGGGAGGTTGACATGAATTCCAAGATCATCGGCAAGCCATTCGGCCGCCGCGCAGTCCTGGCGGGAGGCGCCGCGGCGCTCTCCATGCCCTTCATCGTCCGCGGCGCTTTGGCCGACGCCAAAGCGTTCCGTATCTCGCTGCCCGGCAACGAGGAAGAGTGGCAAGCTAAGAACCTGCAGCAGTTCAAGAAGTCGCTGGATGCCAGCGCGCCCGGCCAGTTCGACGTGCAGATCCACTATAACGGCACTTTGTTCGGCCAGGGGACCGAGATCGAGGCTATGCAGCGCGGCAACCTCGAGGTCGGCATGGTCTCGCCGCAGGATATCGCGGCGCTGATCCCCGAATATTCGGTCTTCACCTGCGGCTATCTGATGCGCGATCCCGCGCATCTCGACGCGGTCTATGACGGCGACATCGGCGCCGAATACAAGGCCAAGATCGAGAAGGATGTCGGCATCACCATCGTGAAGAGCCAGTATCTCGGCACCCGCCATGTGATCCTGCGCGAGGCCAAGGAGGTCAACAAGCCGGAAGACCTCGCCGGCCTCAAGCTGCGCATGCCGGGTTCGGAAGCCTGGCAGTTCCTCGGCAATTCGCTCGGCGCCAATGCGACGCCGCTGGCCTTCGAGGAAGTTTACCTCGCTATGCAGACCGGCACCATCGACGGCCTGGAGAACCCGCTGCCCGACGCCATGGCGGCGAAGTTCTACGAAGTCTCCAAGCAGATCGTGCTGACCTCGCACATGGTCGCGAACACCTTCTTCGCGGTGGCCAGCGAATATTGGCACGGCCTCAGCGACGAGCAGCGCGCGGCGATCACCGCCGCCGAGGTCGACGGCAAGAAGGTCAATGACGATGGCGTCAGCGCCACCGAAAAGGACGCTGTCGCCTTCATGGAAGGCAAGGGCCTGAAGGTCACGACGCCGGACGTGGCGGCCTTCCGCGAGAAGGTGCTGAACGCCTTCGTCCATTCCGACTTCTCGAAGGATTGGCCCGCGGGCATGCTCGACCGCATCAAGGCCGCCTGATCGGCGGATCGAACTTGGCGCACAAGGAACGAACGCAATGACCGGCCTTGTCGCCAAGTTCAAGCGCTTCACCGAACTGGCCGCGGCAGCGATGTTCGCGGCCATGTTCGGCGCCTTTATGATCCAGATCGTCAGCCGCTATGTCTTCAACGCGCCGGTATCCTGGTCGCTGGAGATCTGCTCCATCACCTATGTCTGGGTGGTGTTCTGGTCCTGCAACTTGCTGCTGAGCGAGCGGCAGCACATCGTTTTCGACGTGCTCTATAAGAAGTTTCCGGTGCGCTGGCAGCGCGTGGTCGCCATCGCCAACACGGCGATGTTCGGCTTGGTCTTCCTGGCGGCGACGCCCACAATCCTTGACTACATCGTTTCCCTCCGGCGGAGCACGATGATCCTCCGCATTCCATACGATTACGTCTATGCCTGCTTTGGCGTGTTCATGGTCGCGGCCGTGATCGGCGCGGTGTTGCGGCTGCGGCGCCTGGCCGGCGGCAACTGGCAACAGCATCTCTAAACGGGGCCCGAATCCATGAGTTTCGCCGCGATCGTCATGCTCGGGCTGTTTTTCCTGTGGATGGTCTTCGGCATGCCGATCGGCCACGCCATGCTGATGGCCGGCATTGTCTATCTGCTGCTGACGGGCCAGGACCTGGCCATTGTCGCGTCGCAGAGCCTGAACGGCATGTTCTCGAGCTTCGTGCTGATGTCGGTGCCGCTGTTCATCCTCTCCGCCGACATCATGAATGCCAGCAAGATCACCGACCGGCTGTTCGAGTTCGCCAATCTCTTGGTCGGCCGCCTGCGGGGCGGCTTGGCACACGTCAATGTGGTGGCGAGCGTCATCTTTTCCGGCATGAGCG
>DASZQC010000071.1:0-16231 GCA_035549815.1 Dongiaceae bacterium | reverse complement strand
TCCTGATCACACAGAACTTCAAGGTCATCCTGAAATACAACTACTCCACCAGCTATGCGCTGTCGGTGGCGCATCTGGGCGACCGCATCCTGGGCGGGCAGCGGTTTGCGGGTAAGTGGCCGGTGGCCGAGCAGCCGCTGAGCCTGGAAGAGCGGGAAGAGCTGCAGACGCTGTTGAATGCCCGCGGGCTGGATGTCGGCACGGTCGACGGCGTGCTGGGCCTGAAGACGCGCAAGGCGGCGCGGATCTTCCAGAAGGAGATCGGCTGGCCGCAGGACGGCTTCGTCAACAAGGCGCTCTTGAACGAGCTGCGGCGTCGGAAAAGCGCCTGACGGCACGGAAAAAGCCCGGTATATCAAGCGAATCAGGCAAATCGGGGCCGGGCAAGCCCTAGTTGCGGCCGGGGTCTTGGCATTTGCAATTCGGATTCCGATCTGTATAGTCCGCCCGATTTTGGGACGGGCCTCCGGACAAGGCGAACACCGCCGGATCAAGCACTTAGGGAGCCATTTGATGTTCATTTCCGAAGCCTGGGCGCAAGGGGCCCCGGCCGCCACGGCGGGTGGCGGCGACATCCTGATTCAGATGGCGCCGATCGTCCTGATCTTCATCGTCTTCTGGTTCCTGCTGATCCGGCCCCAGCAGAAGAAGGCGAAGGAACACCGGGCGATGGTGCTGGCGCTGAAGCGCGGCGACCGCGTCATCACCAATGGCGGCATCCATGGCCAAGTCTCGCATGTGGCCGATGACCATTTGATGGTGGAAATCGCCGACGGCGTGAAAATCAAGCTGGCGCGCGAAGCCGTCAGCGCGGTCCCCGGCAAGCCGGAACCGGTGAAGAAGGACGAAGCCAAGGGCGCCAACGACCGCTGAGGCGGTTGTCGGCTCAGGCTTAGCGGGCTCCATGCTCCATTTCTCGAAGTTCAAGGCCACCATCGTGCTGCTCGTGCTGATCGTCGGCACGCTGCTGGCGCTCCCCAGCATGGTCAACCAGGCCACCCTCGACGCGCTGCCGAGCTGGGTGCCGAAAACGCGGGTCAATCTGGGCCTCGATTTGCAGGGCGGATCGCATCTGCTGTTCGAAGTCGATACCAACGCGCTGATCACCGAGCGACTGAATGGTGTGTTGGACGAAACCCGCACCAAGCTGCGCAATGCAAAGGTCGGCTATACGGACCTGGCGCTGGCCGACGGCAGGGTGACGCTGAACCTGTTGGACGAGGGATCGGTCGACAAGGCGCGTCAAGAGCTGAACGGCCTGGTGACAGAAGGCATGGAGCTGTCCGCCGATGGCACCCGCCTGACGGTTGGCTTCAGCGATGCCGGCTTGCGCACGTTGAGGCAGCACGCCGTCGACCAATCGATCGAAATCATCCGCCGCCGCGTCGACGAGACCGGCACGCGCGAACCGACCATCATCCGCCAGGGCGACGACCGCATTGTCGTGCAGGTGCCAGGCGTAAAGGATCCGGAACATCTGAAAAAAATCATCGGCCAGACCGCGAAGCTGACGTTCCAGATGGTCGATGAATCGGCCATCGGGGCAGCGACCTTGCCGCCCACATTGATGAGTGTCGAGCAGGCTGATCCGACGGATGGCGGGCCGTTGCCGCTGCAGAAACGCATTCTGCTGAGTGGCGAGAATCTGATCGATGCCCAGCAGAGCTTTGACCAGAGCAGCCTGCCGGTGGTTTCCTTCAAGTTCGATTCCGTCGGTGCCCGCAAATTCGGCGACGCGACATCGAAGAATGTCGGCAAGCGCTTCGCGATCGTGCTCGACAACAAGATCATCTCCGCCCCGGTGATCAAGGACGCGATCCTGGGCGGCCAAGGCATCATCAGCGGCAATTTCACGGTGGAAAGCGCGCGTGACCTGGCGCTGTTGCTGCGCGCCGGTGCGCTGCCGGCGCCGCTGACCGTAATCGAAGAGCGCACTGTGGGCGCCGATCTTGGCGCGGATTCGATCGAGGCGGGCAAGATCGCCTGCATCATCGCGCTGGTCGCCATCATGGTGGCCATGGTGCTGCTCTATGGGCTCTTTGGAATCTTCGCCAACATTGCGCTCATCTTCAACGGCATCCTGACCTTGGGGTTGCTGTCGGTGCTGGGTGCGACGCTGACCTTGCCGGGCATCGCCGGCATCGTGCTGACCCTCGGCATGGCGGTGGACGCCAATGTGCTGATCCTGGAGCGCGTGCGCGAGGAGATGCGCAATGGCCGCTCGGCGATCACGGCGATGGAGTTCGGCTATCGCGAAGCGCTGGGCACCATCGTCGACTCC
The DNA here is from genome assembly GCA_035549815.1 of Dongiaceae bacterium. Classification (GTDB taxonomy): domain Bacteria; phylum Pseudomonadota; class Alphaproteobacteria; order Dongiales; family Dongiaceae; genus Dongia_A. Next base: position 13,950 of record DASZQC010000071.1, on the reverse strand, counting down.
CATGTCACGACGCTGATTTCCACGCTGTTGCTGTTCCTGCTGGGCTCCGGCCCGATCAAGGGCTTCGCCGTAGCGCTGCTGATCGGCGTCAGCATCTCGCTCTTCACCGCGCTTCTGGTGACGCAATTGCTGACCTCGGTCTACTTGCGTCGCACGCGGCCCAAAGTCCTGCCGCTCTAGGAGCCCACGAGAATGTGGAAGCCGATCCGCCTGGTTCCGCCCAACACGCGCATCGATTTCATGCGCTGGCACAAGCTGACTTTCATCGTCGCCGTGATCATGACCTTGGCGTCGATCGGCTTGGTCGCGTTCAAAGGTCTCAATTTCGGCATCGATTTCGCCGGCGGCATCCTGATGGAAGTGCGCGCCCCGCAAGTGCCGGACCTGGCCGAGATGCGCGAGAAACTGGATGGCCTGGGTGTCGGAGAAGTAGCTCTGCAGACCTTCGGCGATCCGAACACCGTGCTGATCCGGCTGCCACAGCAGGAGGGCGGCGAGGCAGCACAGCAGACCGCGATCTCGAAGGTACGTGAGGGACTTGGTGAGGGCTGGGAATATCGGCGCACCGAAACCGTCGGTCCAAAGGTTGGCTCGGAGCTGATCAACAATGCGATCATCGGCGTCTCCTTGGCGATGGCCGGTATCTTCGTCTATGTGTTGATCCGCTATGCGTGGCAGTTCGGGATGAACGCGCTGCTGGCGATGGTGCACGACGTGGTCACGACGGTCGGCCTGTTCTCGCTGTTCGGACTGCAGTTCGATCTGGCCACGGTTGCCGCGGTGCTCACCGTCGCGGGCTATTCGGTGAACGACAAGGTCGTGGTGTTCGACCGCATCCGGTTCGAGATGCGCCGCTACAAGACCATGTCGATGAGCGATGTGGTCAACCTGTCGGTCAACGAGACGCTGAGCCGCACGACCGTCACCGCCGGTCTGACTTTGATCTCGGTCATCGCTTTGTTCCTGTTCGGCGGCGAGGTGTTGCGCGGCTTCGCCATTGCGCTCATCTGGGGCATCTTCATCGGCACCTATTCGAGCATCTGCATCGCGGCGGCGGGCCTCTTGAACCTGCGGCAATCGAAGATTCGCGGCGACGACCAGGGCACCAAGGAAGCCGGAAAGAGTGCGCCGCAGCACGGCGCCTGAGCATCCATAACGATCACGGGGGAGGGAGGAAGACATGGACGTCACGCCGCTCATCCCCAAAGGCAAGCAGGTCATCGACGCTTATGGCGATGGCGGGTTCCGGGTTTCGGGAACCCGCGTCGAGGGCTCCATCATCGTTTATCCCGACCGCCTGTCGTCCTGGTCGCCGGCCGCGCTGGCCGAGGTGACGGCGCCTGCGCTGGAGGAGATCGCGGCGGCAGGCCGGGCCGGCCAGGTCGATCTGCTGCTGCTCGGCACCGGCGCCCGGATGGCGCAGGTGGATCGCGGGCTGCGGCAGGAATTGCGCGCCGCCGGCGTGGTGATCGAGGTCATGGACACGGGCGCCGCCTGCCGCACCTATAACGTGCTGCTGGCCGAAGGGCGCAAGGTCGCCGCGGCGCTGATCGCGGTGGCGTAGTCGACCATTTCCGGCGCCGCTTGCCCAGGCGGCCTCATCCACAGCATTCTTTCTCCGGTTGCAGCCGAGTCGCGAGGGGCGTGGTTCATGGAGTCCGCGTTACAGCCGTCGGAAGCTCGCGCTGGCGACTTTACCGCCGGCTTGGCGGCGTTCCAGGAGTTCGGCCAGGCCACTCGCCGGTCGGCCCTGGACGGCGTCGAGGTCTTCGAGAATGAGTTCTGGACCGCGCAGCAGCGCCAGGCGCACGCCCTGCACGAAGTCTCGTATCGTGCCTGCTTCAAGCCGCAATTACCGCGCTTTTTCATCGAGCGATTCACGGAGCCGGGCGCGGTCGTCTATGATCCGTTCGCCGGGCGCGGCACGACCCCGATCGAAGCAGCGTTGCTGGGCCGCCGGGCGATCGGCAATGACATCAATCCGCTGAGCCGCATCTTGACGGCGCCGCGGCTCGATCCTCCATCGCTGGAGGCAATCGACAAGCGTCTGCGGTATCTGGCGGAGACGATGCCGCAGGCCGGCGACATCGACGACAGATTGCTCGCCTTCTATCATCCGCGTACGCTTGCGGACATCACGCGCCTGCGTGATCATTTCGCATCTTCGTCCGGTGATCCGGCCGATGACTGGATCCGCATGATCTGTCTGAACCGGCTGACCGGCCATTCGAGCGGCTTTTTCTCCGTCTATACCTTGCCGCCCAACCAGGCGGTGTCACTGGAGCGGCAACGCAAGATCAATTTGCAGCGCGCACAAGTGCCGCAGGAGCGCGACGTGTTCGCGATCATCCTGAAGAAAAGCCGCGCGTTGTTGAAGCATCCGCTGCCGCAGGGCTTCCTGCGCGGCAAGGCGCGGATGCTGACCGGTCCGGCCGAGCATACGCCAGACATTGCCGATCGCGGCGTTGACCTGATCGTCACATCGCCGCCGTTCCTGGACGTGGTCGATTACCCGGCGGACAACTGGCTGCGCTGCTGGTTCGCCGGCATTGATGCGGCGACTGTGCCGATCGCGCTGCATCGGTCGCTGCCGGAGTGGGAGCGCTTCATCGGCCGTTGCTTCGCGGAGTTCGCCCGTATTTTGCGTCCGGGCGGCGTGATCGCGTTCGAGGTGGGCGAGGTGCGTCGCGGCAAGGTGGCGCTGGAGCAGGCGGTGCTGCGCGCCGCGCGCGACCAGCCGCTCAAACCGCTGGCCGTGGTCATCAACAGCCAGGTCTTCACCAAGACCGCGCAATGCTGGGGCATAGATAACAACCGCAAGGGCACCAACAGCAACCGGATCGTGGTGTTCGAGCGGACCTAGAGGTTCGCCGGAATGCTGATGTGGTCGGGCGGCAAGCCGTCCAGGCAACGGCGCCAGATCGCCTCGTAGCCTGCCTCCAGGTAGCGGGTGAATCCGGTGCTATCGAACAAAGGCGTGGTCAGGCGGTTTTCGGCGAGGCGTGCCCGGTAGGAGGCGAGCAAGGCGCGATCCTCGGACAGGCGTAGCGCGAGATTGCGATGGTCCTCGAGCGTGTCGGTGATGAGCTCCGGCAAGCCGATCGCGGTCAACAGGCTGGCGGAGACCCGCGAGGCGAATGTATGGCCGCGAAAGGCCAGTTGCGGAACACCGGCCCAGAGCGCGTCGCTGGCAGTCGTATGCGAGCCGTAGGGCGCGCAATCCAAGGCCAAATCGGCCAGCCCAATGCGCGCCAGGTGCCGGTCGAGCGACACGCGGGGGGCAAAGATGATGCGGTCTCCGGCCACGCCCAGGGACTGCGCATGTTGCCGGAGCGTCGCGGTCGCCCATTCATTTTCCTGCAACAGCCATAGCACGGCATTGGGCCGCTCGCGCAGCAGGTCCATCCACAATTCGAAAAATGCACGATTGAGCTTGAAGCTCTGGTTGAAGTTGCAAAAGACGAACGCATCCTCCGGCAGGCCGGCCTCTGCGCGCGTGATCCTTTCGCCGATCCGCCGCTTCCGGTCGTTGCATTGATAAGTGAAGGGCAGGCGGATCAGCTTCTCAGCGAATTCGGGCTCGGAACCGGGCGGCGCGACGATCGGGTCCACGACGGCATAGTCAATCCAAGGCGCGCCCATCGTGCCGGGGAAACCCATCCATTGCAGGGTCAGGGGCGCCGGCCTCCGCGCCAGGATCTGGGCGCGATTGCCCGTCGTCCAACCGGCGATGTCGGCGGCGATCACGATCCCTTCGTCGGCCATCGCCTTTGCCGCTTCGGCATGCGAGAGGTCGCGGATATCGACCACCTTGTCGAACGCCGCCAAGGCGCGCCTGCGATAGGGACTTTCTCCCTTGGGCGGGGCATAGTCGAACAGGATGATCTCGAACCGCGCACGGTCGTGAAGTTCGAACAATTCAGTCGCCAGATGCGCCATCGGATGGTTGTGCAGATCCGGCGTCAAATAGCCGATGCGCAGTTTCTTTTCCGCAGCAAGCTCGGCCACCGGCCGATGCGGTTGCGCGGGCTGCGAAAGATGGTGGCTCGCGATCTGCGCGCCCGCGGCGAGGACGTCGCGCGGCGTGGCGGTCGGCATGGTCAGAATTGGAAAGGGCTGCGGATAGTCGCTTGGCGCCGGCCCGCTGCGCAGTTTCTCGATGACGCTCTGCTCCAGGCGCTCCGCATTCGGCCAGTCGCAGATCTTGCGCGCGGCATGGACGGCGTGGATTTGGCTGGTCAGTGTCTGGGTCAATTCGGCGGCGCGCAGGCGATGCTCCGCCGCCGCCTTGAGCTTGCGCGCCTCTCCCAGCAGCTCCGCCACGCTGGTATGCGCGCGGGCGTGATCGGGCGCCCACCACAAAGCGTATTCGTAATGAGAGATCGCGGTGTTGTTTTTCTTTTGCTCGCGATAAATGTCGGCCAGCATGATCCAGGCGCGTGCGCGCTTTTCATCGATGGCGACGCTTGCCCGCAGCGCCGTGATTGCAGCCTCGATGTTCCCTGTCCGGTGATGCAGCCAGCCCAGATATTCCAGCGCCGCGGCGTCTTGCGGATCCAGCTCCAGCGCCTTCTGTAGCGCCGCTTCAGCCTCCGCATCTTTGGAACGGACGAGGAGTGCATAGCCGAGCGCGCGCCAGGCCGCATTGTCCTCGGGACTGTTCCGAATCGTCTCCCGCGCCTGTTGCTCGGCCTCTTCGGCGCGGCCGGAATCGACCAGCCTGGCGATGGTCGAGGGGGTGGCGGCAGAGGGAAGTTCGGTATCCTGGCCCGTCGGTTGGGAATCGTTCATGAGGCGGTCTCGGCGGGCACGTCGATATGATCCGGTGGCAGACCCTCCAGGCAACGGCGCCAGATCGCCTCGTAGCCGGCCTCGAGACGGCGGGTGAAAAGGCGGCTGTCGAACAAGGGCGCCGACAGGCGGTTGACCGCCAGCTTGGCCCGAAGCATCGAGATCAGCGATCGGTCTCGTGACAGGCGCAGCGCCAGAGCGCGATATTCTTCCGTTGTGTCAACGATGAGTTCCGGTAGGCCGATGGCGGTCAACAGGCTGCTGGAGACACGCGCCGTGAAACTGTTGCCGCGCGCCGCGAGATGCGGCGTGCCGGCCCACAGCGCGTCGCTGGTCGTCGTGTGCGAGCCGCAGGGCGGGCAGTCCAGCGCCAGGTCGGCGAGGCGCAGCCGCGCCAGATGCTGAGCCAGCGGCAGCCGCTTGCCGAAGATGACGCGCTCCGGCGCGATGCCGTGCGCCGCCACCTGCTTCTGCAATGCTTCGGTCGCCCAGCGGTTCTCGTCCAGCAGCCAGAGAACCGCATTGGGCCTTTCGCGCAGCAGCTCCATCCAGAGCGCGAACATCTGGCGCGTGAACTTGAACGGCTGGTTGAAGTTGCAGAAGACGAAAACATCTTCCGGCAATCCCACCTCGGCGCGGGTGATCTTGGCGCCGATCTCGCGCCTGCTGTCGTTGGACTGATAGCTGTTAGGCAGGCGCAGCAGCTTCTCGCTGAAATCCCCCTCGCTGCCGCGCGGCGCCGCCACGGGATCGGCGACCATGTAATCCAGCCACGGCACACCCATGGAACCGGGATAGCCGAGCCATTGCACCTGAACCGGCGCCGGCCGGCGCGCCAGGATTTGCGGGCGGGCGTTGGTGGTCCAACCGGCGAGATCGACGGCAATGGCGATGCCTTCCGCCGCCACGGCCCGGGCGGCGGCGTCATCCGACAGGTCGCGCACGTGAACGACCTTGTCGAACGCGGCCAGCGCGCGCGCGCGATAGGCGGCCTTGGTGTCGCGGCTGTAATCGAAGGCGACGATCTCGAACCTGGCGCGATCGTGCAGCTCGAGAACTTCGATGGCCAGATGCGTGGTGGGGTGATCGTGAAAATCCGGCGACAGATAACCGATGCGCAGCCTGCCGCCGGCGGCGAGCTCCGCCGGGGAGCGGTGCGGGACCGCCGTGGCCGATGCAAAGGGGCGTGCCATCTGGGTACCGGCCAGCATCAGGTCACGGCCGGTGGCACCCGGCATCGCCAACAGGGGGAAAGGTTGCGTGCGGTCGCTCGGCTTCAGCCCGCCGCGTAGCGCCGCCAGGATCTTTGGCTCAAGCGCCTCCGCCGTGTCCCAGTCGCACAGGCGGCGAGCCATATGCGCGGCGCTGATCTGATAGGTCAGGTCCGGCGCCAACGCCGCCGCACGGCGGTAGTGCATGGCGGCCGACTGCAGATGGCCCAGGCCGACGAGAACACCCGCCAGATTATTGTGGGCGCGGAAGTGATCGGGTTGCCGGGCCAGGACCTGTTCGTAGTGGGCGGCCGCGTGGCGCGGCTTGTCGAGTGCCTGCAGGCTATTCGCCAGAATGACGCGCGCGCGGACCCGGTCCTGATCGATGGCCAGGCACGCCTTCAAGGTCGCCACGGCCTCCTTCAACCGTCCCAGCCGTTGATAGAGCCAACCGAGATGTTCAAGCGCCACGGCATCGTGCGGCGTCAGCTCCAGCGCCTTGCGCAAGGCCGATTCGGCTTCCGCATGGCTGCCGCGGGTCAGCAAGGCATAGCCCAGCGTGCGCCAGGCGGCGCCGTCCCCTGGGGTCCGGTGCAGGAGCTCGCGCGCCTGGCGCTCGGCCTCTTCCGACCGGCCGGAGTCGATCAGCGCGGTGATGCCGGCGACCGAAACGGGTGTCTGGACAACGAGACGCTTCATGGAATGCCCCGATTGCGAGGGGCAAATATAGCGGCCGGAACGTGGAAACGAAAATGGGCGCCGAAACGAAAACGGGGCCCCGAAGGGCCCCGTCCGTCGTATCGGCCGATCTGTATCAACCGGCCTTGTTCAGCACCATGCAATAGAGCATGGGGATGGATAGCAGCGTGTTGACGCGCGATGTGATCATCGCGACGCGCGCGGCGGCCTTTTTCGCATCCGCATCGGCCTGGACGATACCCAGCGCCTTCTTCTGGTTCGGCCAGATGATGAACCAGACATTGAAGGCCATGATCAGCGCCAGCCACATGCCGAGGCCGATGGTGCGGGTGGGATTCGACTGGAAGGTCAGGGCGTCGAACAGGTAGCCGCTCATCAGCGCGGTCAACAGGCCGAACAGCACGGTGGCCGCTGCGGCCCAGCGGAAGAAGAACAAGGCCGTCGGCGCGATCACCTTGCCGATGGCCGGCTTTTGCTCGTCCGGAATCTTGGGCATGGAGGGAATCTGGACGAAGTTGAAATAATAGAGCAGGCCGATCCACAGGATGCCCGCCCACACGTGAATCAGGCGAATCACGTGGGTCCAGAAGTCATGGCTGCTGGCAATGTCGCGGTGGCGCCACAACAGGACCAGAATGGCAAGGACGACGCCCGCGATCAGGACGCGGTGCAGGTTTTCAAAGAACTTCCCCATTTTGAGACCCCAGAAACGGTTGACCAGATGAGAGACTTGAGCGTCGCCACATTCTACAGGATGCGCTATGTGTGACAACGAAGTTCTGTGGAAACCCCAACGATCAGGGGGTTAATTGGGTGCCGATCATTTCGACTATTGCCTCGATCAGGTGCGGCAGGGAGACCGTGACCGCTACCTGATTCTGCTGTTCGCACCTTCGGCGGCGCGGGGCCATCTGGCGGCGCTGGCGGCTTTCAACCTGGAATTGGCGCGGGCGCGCGAACAGACCAGCGAATCGCTGTTGGCGCTGATTCGCCTGCAATGGTGGCGCGAGGCGATCGAGGAGATACGCGCCGGCGGCAAGGTGCGCCAGCACCAGGTGGCGACCGCCTTGGCGGAGACGACGCGCGTATGCGGACTGAATACCGATCTGATGCTCGCCATGATCGAGGCACGCGAGTCGGAAAGCGAGCAGGGCGCGCCGGACTCAGAGGCGGTGTTCCTCGCGCGGATCGATGCCACCGCCGGCAACCTGCTGCGGCTGTCGCTGCAGGCCCTGCGACTCGAGTCGCAGGCTCCTGCCGTGTCGGCGGCGGCTACCCGGATCGGCCGCGCATATGCGACCGCAGGCTTGTTACGCTCCATCGTTGCGGATGCGCGGCGGCGACAGGTGCGGCTGCCGCTGGACCGGCTAGGTGCGGCGGGGGTGAACGTCGATCGCCTGTATGACCTGAAGCCGCAAGCACAGTTGATGGAGTTCGTTCGTGGCCTGGCGGAGGAGGCAGCGGCCGATCTGGCCGCGGCGCGGCGCGGTGACCTGCCGAGGGCCGCAAAGCCCTTGACCCTCACCGCCAGGATCGCGGCGATGCACCTGAGGCGGTTGAGACAAGCCGACTACGATCCATTTCATCCCAGCCTGGGAGCGGCGCATCCGATGGACGCTTGGCACCTGCTTTGGACAAGTCTCTCGGGACGCTTCTGACCTAGAGCCGGGGCGGCATCAGCGTTTTCAGGAAGCGGCGCACGGCCGCGCTGGCGCGATCGTCCATCCAGGTGATGTGGTGCAGGCCCCGATTCTCGATGACGATGGATTGGCCGTATTTGTGGCCCGTCATGTAGTCGCCGCAGGTGCCGGCATGACCCGTGCGGTCGAACCACGGATCGTAGCGGGAGACCAGGGCCAGGATCGGCAGATCGGCCGGCGTTTTCAGGCCGGCGACATCCTCGGCATACTGGCTGGCGCCGCAGGTCCAGCCGGTCAGCACAACGCCGCGGAACTCGTGGCCTGGATAATTGGCGGCAGCCAGGGCGCCTTCGCCGAGGCCGTAGAGGATGATCGCCGACTGGTCGACCCAGGGCAGCTTGCGCAGCTCCGCCAGAGCCACCGCGATCTCCGCCTGGCGCTGCACATAGGCTTCGGGATTGAGGCCGGCAACAAAATCGAAACGGATGCAATCGGACTTGCGGGCGCGGCTGTCGAAGCTGTCCGGGGCGAACACGGCAAAGCCGATCGCCGCCAGCTCTTCGACGTCGCGCACCGCCTCGATCTTCAGCCCGGGGCAATCGTGCAGATAGAGCACTGCAGGCAGCTTGGCGTTGACGGGCAGATCGGCGAAGAAGCCCTCGACATGGCGCAATCGGCCGAAGATGCCGCGCTGGCGGGGACCAATGGATTTGAGGTCGATCTCCACCAGCGCATTGCGCCACGCTTGAAAGGCGGCCGGCGCCGGATCGATGGTCTTGGCTGGCGGCTTCGGCGACATGGCGGCGACGCCCGCCAGGATGGCGACCAGCAATATCGGCCGGATTGCGTCCAGGAAACTCATGCCGAGCCCCGCTTCGCCGCAGCAGGCCTAGCATAGCGCGGATCGCCAATGAGATCGATCAGGGTTTAGATTGACCAGTCGCCGAGATAGGGATCCATGCGCGGGGCAGGCGGGGCAGGCGGGGCGGCCGGCGCCGGCGACGCAGCAGCTTCTTGCGGCAGGCGCGCCAGCGCATCGGCGATCTGTGCAACCTCGGCGATCGCGCCGAACACGCCATCCTCTACCGTCACCATGTGAAGGGCGGCCCGGTGCGCCTCGGCATCGCCGGAGCCGCAAGCATCGCTTGCCAGCAGGCACTCGAAGCCGCGGTCCGTCGCCTCGCGCAGGGTGCAATGGACGCAGACGTCGGTGGTGACGCCGGCGAAGATCAGGCTGTCGATGCGGTGCGCGGCAAGGATCGCGGCGAGGTCGGTGCCCCAGAAAGCGCTGTTGGCGGTCTTGTCGACGATGAATTCGCCCGGGATCGGCGCCAGCTCCGGAATGATGTCGAAGCCCGGCTCGCCACGAATGAGAAAGCGTCCGAGCGGCCCCGGCCTGCCGATGGCGGATGTGCCTTCGGTGACCCGCGCGCGTTTGTGGGGCGGCAGTTCGGCGAGATCTGGACGGTAGCCCTGGCGCGTGTGGATGACGGTCAAGCCGGCATTGCGCGCCGCATCCAGCAGGCGCCTGGCCGGGCCGATCGCCGCCCGCACGCCGGCCAGGTCGTAGCCCATGCCGGCCAGATAGCCACGCGGATCCAGGAAGTCGCGCTGCATGTCGATGACCAGCAGAGCCGTGCGCGCACCGGCAAGGCCGGCATGCGGAAATGAGCGGGGGCTGGCGGCGATCCGGATCATGGGATCACGATCCGCGCAGGACCGATTGGACCAGATCCTTCTTGGCCAGCATCGCGGCCATTGCCGCCGCGACCGCGTCGGGGTCGGCGGTCGGCAATTGGACGACAAAGGCGTTGCCCGGCCTTGGCCCGTCGACGATGACCGCGTCGAGCGAGGTCAGCAGGGCGCCGATATCGCCGCTGGTTGCGGCAGGCTGGAAGACCACGACGAGCCGCGAGCCGTCCTCGATGCCACTCATGCCGGTCTGGGTGCCGAGGGTCGTGCCCGTGCCTGGAATCTCACCCGGCCGATAGAGCAGGGTGCCCATGGCGACGAGCGCGACACAGGCGGCGGCGAAGGCCACCTGCCAGACCTGGCGACGGGCGAAGAAGGCCCCGATCCAATCGCCCTCCTTGGCGGGCTTGTCGGTCTTGGGTGCGCGGACCTGGCGGGTCTTTTCGACCTGTTGCAGCAGGCGCTGCAAATTCTCTGGCGGCGGCGGCGCGACGGCTTCGCTGGCCAGCGCAACGGATTCGCGCTCGCGCTGCACCTGGGCGAGCTTTTGCGCCAGGTCGGGCATGGTGCTCAGCGCCGCTTCCACACCGCGCGCTTCTTCGCGCGAGATGCGGCCGGTCGCGTACCAGGGCAGCAGCTCTTCGACGTCCTGCGGCTCGACCGGTCCCTGGGGTTGCTTGACGTTTCTCATGCCGCCGCGCCTTCGATGCCTTCCGCCTCGAGCAGCGTTTTCAAGCGTTGCCGGGCATAGAACATGCGGGTCTTCACGGTGTTCTCCGGGCAATCGAGGATCTCGGCGATCTGGCTGACGCTGAATTCCTGGAAATAGGCCAGTTGCAGCACCACCCGATGATCCACGCTCAACCGTTCCATCAGTCGCGCGATCGCCGTCGCGACATCCGCCTCGGCCAATCGATCGTCCGCCGACGGGCTGTCGTCGACAATCTCGGCCGCCACTTCGTCGCTCAACTCGACCTCGCGCCGGCGCCGCAGCCAGGAGATCGCCTTGTTATGGGCGATCGCGTAAATCCAGGTCGCGACGGAGGACTTGCCCTCGAACCGGCCGGCCTGGCGCCAGACATCCAGCATGGTTTCGTTGAGGACATCCGCCGCCGCCTCGCGGTCGCGCAGGGTCTTGACCAGGAAGGCGAAAAGCGGCCGTTCCAACCGGTGATACAAGGCCGCCACCGCCTCATGGTCGCCATGGGCAATGCGCGCCAGCAACTGACCGTCGCTGGCGGTTGCGTCCGCGGCTCGCGCACTCAGCATATCCATGCCGCTCATTCGTCGCAGCTCAGCCCCCGGCGGTTCGACGGCGCCCTTGCCTTGCGGTCAAGTGATTGTTTTTTCTAGCTTTCGATCTATCCACAGGCTAGCGCAAAACAGCCTGGATTGTATAGGTGGGAACCGGAAGCGGACCCCGAGTTCGATTGACAGAATTCCGCCCAGAGGGCAACTAGGTGCCGGCCAGCCGGCCGTCCCTTCATCCGGAGATACGCAACTGCCGCGTGTGACCACCTGCTCGAAGCCAGTCCGTCCGCAGATCACAATGTCATGAAACTCAGGTATTTTTTGCCAACTACGCTGCGGGAACGCCGGCGTTCGAACATCACGTTCGTGGAATCCGCCGAGCTTGCCGTCATGTGGTCGCCCAAGGCGGCCTGCACCACGGTCATCACCTGGGCGTTCCAGCACAACGGATTGCTGAACGAGGCGCTGGCCTTCAGCCCGTGGATCCACCGCTACCGGCTGCGCGACTACCAGAAGACGGAAAGATATCTGGGCCGCCTGCGCGATTTGCGCACGCACAGCCGCTACGTCGTCAAGGTCGTGCGCAACCCCTTTGAGCGGGCGGTGAGCTCCTTTGTCCATGCCTTTCGCCACGATTACGAGGATACGACCCTGCGCGAGATGCTGCGCCGGCCCGTCGACCGGCAGCATCGCTTCTCATTCCGCGAGTTCGTCGAACTGCTGGAGCGCAGCAACCTCAATCGCTGCAATCCGCATCACCGCGTGCAGTCGACCCCGCTGGAGCGCCATGTCCTGTTCGGACTGAAGCCGCATCGCACGATCAAGATCGAGGATGGACTCACGCAAGCACTCGGCGAGATCGAGCGGCAGTTCAATCTGCCGCAGACGGATTTCTCAAACCCAGTCTTCCGCTCGCATCATCATACGTCGCGGGCCGCTTCGGCAGGGCTGGCCGCCGATCGCACGGACCTGTGGGAGCCGGCGCTGCCGCCCGCGTCCGCCTTCTATGATGACGATCTGATCGCGCGCATCGTGCGCCTCTATGCCGAGGATTTCGAGCGTTACGGCTACGAGACGAAACTGCCGCGATGAGCGCACCCGCCGGCGTTGGCTTGGCCATGGCGCACCGTGCTAGGTTCGACCAAACTCCTCGGGCCGCGAGATCATGATCTTGTTCCATGTGCCTCGTGTCGATAGCGGCGACCTGCGCTTATGGCAGCGCACGGTTCTGCCGGCGTGTTTGCTGCGCCGCGCGGGCATGCCGGTCCGGATCGTCGCGGGGCGCCTGTCCGACGCGAATCTGTCGGGTGCATCGGCAATCGTACTTGGCGGCGCATTCGATGGCGGCACAGTCGAGTTGAGCCGGCAGGCGCGCGCCGCAGGGCTTCGTGTCATTCTCGATATCGCCGATACGCGACCCCTGGTGATGGATTCGGCGACCGTCGGAGCGGCCGCCGCGGTTGCGGATGTCATCGTCGTCGCCAACCCTGAACTCGCCGCGATGTGTCCTCATTCAGATGGCGAAATACGGATGATTGCGGACGTGCCGATCGGCCAACGCGGCATCCTGGAGGTGCTGGCGCTATTCCCGGCGATCGGACTGAGGCTCCTCGCCGGCACCGTGGCGGCGCGCACCATCGACGCGGTGCGGCGCTTGCGTCAATGGTTGCAGGAGGGATCGAACGCGCGGAAGACCAGGGGGATTCGCATTGTCTGGTTTGGCGACGGCACCGGCCTCAATCAGGAAGCCGGGCTGGGCGAATTGCTGCTGGCTGCCGGCGATCTGGTCGATCTCAGCCAGGATGTTCCGTTCCGGTTGCGCGTGATCGGGAGGTCGCGGCGGTTGTTCCGGCGCATCATCGGCCGGTTGCCGATCCAGGCGGAATTCCGCCGTTTGACCATTCCGACGCTGGCGCGGGACCTGCGGGGCGCGGATCTGTGCTTTCTGCCCAGCGGCGGCGATGCGGCGAGCAGGGCCCGCTCGACCGCACGCGCCGAGATGGCCCACGATCTGGGCATTCCCGTCCTGACTGCGCCAGCGGATGGGCTTGCCGCGTCGCCACGCATGACGCTGGCATCGGACTGGGCGACGGCGTTGCGCACGATCGTGGCCGGAAAGAAGGCGCGCATAGACGCGGCCGTCCGGCGCGATCCGGACACCATCCGGGCGGTGTGGCAAAGTGTGGTTGCCGGGACCGAGCGTGCCGAGCCGGCTGCAAGGTCGAACGCCGCGCCGCGCCGGTTGCATGTGCTGTTTCTGTTGCAGCAGTTCCAGGATCTCGACCTCATCTGTCCGGTTGCCGAGGCGGCGACCGCCGACATGCAGGTGACCGTGGCCATCCTGACCAAGATCGCGGTGCCGGCGACGCGCCGGTTGGAGCGGCTACGCGCGCAGGGCGCACAGATCGCATTCTGGCGCGCACGAAATCTGGCCGCCGGAAAAATTCCGATCGCGACCGGGAGCTTCGATGCCGCGGTCACCGCATCGGACGGTCCCGGGCAGGGCGCGCGTCACGCGGCCGCCTTTGTCCGGGCCGCGAATGCGGCCGGCATTCCGACACTCAATCTGCAGCATGGGTTGGACAATTCCGGCCTGACCTTCGGCCCACCGCCGCCGCAGAACGGTACCCAGTTCAACAGCCGCTTCGTCCTGACCTGGGGCGGCT
>DASZQC010000070.1:0-2897 GCA_035549815.1 Dongiaceae bacterium | reverse complement strand
TTCTTGCCGGAATGGCCGATATCGAAACTGTCGTAAAGGCCGGGCTGAAAACGGTCATTGCCCAGCTTGCCCGTTGACGTGGCCTGGATTTCGGCCTGCCAGAAGGCGTTGACCACCCCCGACGTGGTGAGGTTGGACACCACATGATAGTCGCCGCCCCGGATGGTGGCGTCCATGTCGAGCTTTCCCAGGGTGATGCCGCCCGCATAGATCGTCATATCCATCTGGATCTTGGAGGCGGGCAGGGCGGGGGCCTGGGCGCCCGCGCCGCCGGCCGCCAGGGCGGGTATCTCGGCGGGCAGCACGAGGGCGACAGACAGGGCAGCAATCACGAGGAGGCAGCGTGTCATCCGTAACTTCCTGGCGGGGCGAGGGCGCCTTTTTATAAGGCGCGAGGCCGCTTGCGGGCAAACCCCGGAAAGCATTTTGGTTTCGGCCCCGGAAGGTTCCCGGGGAACACCGCTTGACCAACGGGACCCATTTCCTTATGAACCAGCCCTCTTTGCCGCCAAAAGGCCGCGAAAAGCCTGAAAAACCCGCGCATTGTCGCGAATCTGAAGAGATGCCGCCATGTCACGCCGCTGCGAATTGACCGGAAAAGGCCTTTTGGTCGGCCACACCGTCAGCCACGCCAACAACAAGACCAAGCGCATCTACCGCCCCAATCTTCAGGTGATCGCGCTGGCCAGCGAGGTGCTGGGCAATCGCTACAAACTGAAGATTTCCACCAGTGCGCTGCGTTCGGTGGACCGCAATGGCGGCCTGGACCCCTTCATCCTGAAATGCAAGGACAGCCAGCTGTCGCCGCGCGCCCTGCGCCTGAAACGGGCCATCGCCAAGAAGGCCGCTGAAAAGGCCGCCTGATTCAGGCCGCGCGCCGCCGGCGCCGGCCGCCTTGTTCGGCTTCCTCGGCAAACAGCGAAATCAGCTGCTCGGTCATCGCTCCGCCCAACTGTTCGGCATCCACGATGGTGACGGCGCGCCGGTAATAGCGCGTCACATCGTGACCGATGCCGATGGCGGTCAACTCGACGCCGGATCGCGTTTCGATCTCCTCGATCACCCGCCGCAGGTGCTTTTCCAGGTAATTGCCGGCATTCACCGACAGGGTTGAATCGTCGACCGGTGCGCCATCGGAAATCACCATCAGGATCTTTCGCTGCTCGGGCCGGACGCTGATGCGGTTGTGCGCCCATGTCAGGGCTTCGCCGTCGATGTTCTCCTTCAGGAGGCCCTCGCGCATCATCAGTCCGAGATTCTGCTTGGCCCTTCGCCAGGGCTCGTCGGCGGCCTTGTAGACGATGTGGCGCAAGTCGTTCAGCCGCCCGGGATGGGCCGGCTTGCCGGCTGCCAGCCATTTCTCCCGGCTCTGGCCGCCTTTCCAGGCGCGTGTCGTAAAGCCGAGAATCTCGGTCTTGACGCCCACGCGCTCCAGCGTCCGGCCCAGGATGTCGGCGCACATGGCAGCGACCATGATGGGGCGCCCGCGCATCGAGCCCGAATTGTCCAGCAGCAGCGTCACCACCGTGTCGCGGAAACTGGTGTCCTTCTCGCGCTTGAAGGAAAGCGGATACATCGGATCGATGACGATCCGGGGCAGCCGCGAAACGTCCAGGATGCCTTCCTCCAGGTCGTATTCCCAGTGGCGGTTCTGCTGGGCCATCAAAAGCCGCTGCAATTTGTTGGCGAGCCGCGCCACGACACCCTGCATGGACGAGAGCTGCTGATCCAGGAAGTGGCGCAGGCGTGTCAGTTCTTCCGGCTCGCACAGGTCGGCGGCGGCAATCTCCTCATCGAACTCGGTGGTGAAGACCTTGTAGCCCCAGGCGTCCTGATGGCTGAACGGCGCTTCGTTGCGCTGCGGTCGGGCGCCGTCCTCCGGTTCGGTGGCGTCGGCCATGTCGGCCTGGTCGGCTTCGCCTTCGGTTTCGACGTCCTCACCGTCCTCGGTGGCTTCGGCGGTTTCGCTGCTGGAGGCCTCTGCGTCTTCACGGCTTTCCTGCTCGTCGCCTTCCTTGTTGGCGCCATCCGGGCTTTCGCCCTCGGCCTCTTCATCCGAGGACTGGTCGGATTCGGTTTCGTTGCCGAAGGCCAGGTGATTGAGCATGGTCCGCGTGAGGCGCGCGAAGGCCTGCTGGTCGCGCAGCGCCGAACCCAGCTTGTCCAGGTCATTGCCGGCGCGCTCTTCGATCAGGGGCCGCCACAGTTCGACGGCGGGGGCCAGCGACGCCGGCGGCTCCTCACCCGTCAGGTGGTGGCGCACGATCAGGCCCAGCACATCGGCGAGCGGCGCTTCCTCGCGCGCGCGCGCCTTGCCCAGCCCGCGATTGAGCAGCCGTTGCTCCAGCCCGGCGGCCAGGTTGGCGGCCACGCCCTTCATCGCCAGCGAACCGATCGCTTCCACGCGTGCCTGCTCTGCGGCGTCGAACAGCGCGGCGCTTTCGCTGCCGGCGGGGCGGAACCGCGCGTTGATCTTTTCGTCGTGATAGGCCTTGCGCAGCGCATAGGCGTCGCCGGTGCCGCGCACCAGCGCGACATCGCGCGCCGACAGATTGCGCGCCGGCGAGGGCAGGCGCGCCTTCAGGCCTTTGAGGCCCGGCGGCTCGGAGGAATAGCTGACTTCCAGCTCCGGCTCGCCCGCCAGGCTGCGCACCGCCGTGGCGACGGCGCGCTTGAACGGCTCGGACGGGGACTCAGGTTTGGTCACGCGCTCTTTCCACTGGATCCACCCGCACAAGCCGGGTGACGCCCGTTGCTATGCAACGAGCACCTTGGCGGCACTTTCCGGCAGTTCCTCGCCGAAGCAGCGCTGATAGAACTCGGCGACGGACGCCCTCTCCAGCTCGTCGCACTTGTTGAGAAAGGTGAGGCGGAAGGCAAAGCCGATATCGCCGAAG
>DASZQC010000069.1:0-4040 GCA_035549815.1 Dongiaceae bacterium | reverse complement strand
TTCGCCACGGATCATGCGCAGCATATTGTTGAAGGCGTGGATTGCAACCGGCGCCACGTTGTCCAGAACGCTGCCCGCGGTGTGGGGCGTGATCACCACATTGTCCATTCTGGTCAGTTTGCTGGTCGGCGACAGCGGCTCCGGCTCGAACGCATCGAGGCCGGCCGCCAGCAATTGCCCGGATTCCAGCGCCGCGACCATGGCATCCTCGTCGACCACGTCGCCGCGCGCCGCATTGACCAGGACCGAGCCGCGCTTCATGCGCGCGAAGACCTTGGCATTGATCAGCTTCTTGTTCGCGTCGCCGCCCGGGCAATGCAGGGTCAGGATGTCGCTCTGCGCGATCAGTTCGTCGAAGGAGACGTAGCGGGCATTGAGCTTCTTCTCGACCTCCGGCGCGGCGCGGAAAGGATCGTGATAGATGATCTCGACCTCGAAGCCCTGCAGCCGCTGGGCCACGTTTTTGCCGATATTGCCGAAGCCGAGGATGCCGACTTTCTTGCCGGACAGCTTGCGGCACAGCGGGCGCAGCTCGGTATAGATCCACTTGCCCTCGCGCAGCGACCGGTCGGCCAGCGACAGGCGGCGCAAGGCGGCCAGGATCAGCAGCACCGTATGCTCGGCGACGGCGCCGGCATTGGAGCCGGCGGTGATCGCCACATAGACGCCCTGGCGCTCGGCGCCGACCAGGTCGATCTTGTCGACGCCGATGCCCCATTTGTGCACCAGGCGCAGCTTGGGCGATTCCTGCAGCAGCTTCTCGGTGATCGCGGTGGTGACCAGCACGAAGTCGCTCTCGCGGATCAGCGGATGCGCCTTCTCGCTGGTGTCGACATCGAAGCGGAGGTCGAACTCCGACGGTGCGACGTCGCGGATGATCGCCTGCGCCTCCGGACCGAACGCCCGTCCCACGCAGGCGACCTTGAACTTATTGGACTGGCTGTTTGCCGGCATGGCGGACTCCCGGGCCATTGTCAGGCGGGCTGACAGATTGGTGTATTGCAGAAAATTGCGGGGACGAAGGCAGTCTTCGTCCCCGCAGAGTTGGACAGACAGCAGGCTTATTTGATCCAGGGGTCGCTGTCCCACAGCGCTTTGATCATCGCCGATTCGTTCTTGACCCACTCGGCGGTCTGCTTGCCGTTCATCGGATTGAGCAGCAGCGAGCGCTCTTTCGCGGCCTTCTGGAACTCGGGGTCCGCGGCGACCTGCTCGAAGCAGGCGGAGAGCTTGTCGACGACTTCCGGCGGCGTCGCGGCCGGTGCGCCCAGCACGTGGTTGGAGCCGCCCAGGATGTCGTAACCCTGCTCCTGGAAGGTCGGAATGTCCGGCAGTTCCGGCCGGCGCTCGGCCGAGGCGATGGCCAGGGTCTGCAGCTCGCCCTGGAAGGGCGCCACCTCGGTCATCGAATTGCCCGACACGTCGACATGGCCGCCGATCACGGCGTTACGCGACGAGGCGGCATCGGCCATCGGAATGAAGGTCAGCTTGATGCCCGCCGCCTTCATGAAAGCCAGCATCTTGATGTGATCGTCGGCGCCGAAATTGGAGATCGCCATGTTGAGGTTGCCGGCCTTGGCCGCCTCGACCACTTCGGCCAGCGTCTTGTACTGACCGCCCTTCTTGGCGTTGATGGTCACGATCGAGCCGTAGATGTTGCCGAGGAAGGCAAAGCTGTCGAGCGTGTAGGGCGCGTTCTCCTTGGTGATGGCGCCGGCTGGGAAGTTCGGCACGTTCAGGGCGCCGATCGTGTAGCCGTCGGGCTTCGAGTTCGCGAGCTCCGCGAAGCCAAGCTCGCCGCCGGCACCCGGCTTGTTGACGAAGACGATGGGCTGGCCCAGGCACTTTTCCATGAACGGGCCCCAGGTGCGCGCACCGACATCGGAGGTGCCGCCCGGGCCGTAGGGAATGATGAACGTGACCGGATGGTCCGGAAATTCCGCTATCGCCGCGCCGGCGAACAGCGATGTCGCCGCGGCGGCGGCAAGCAAGAGCTTCAACTTACGCATTCCTTGTCTCCTCCCGAGATGATTTGCGTTTTTTTGCTTGCGGCGACGGTGGGCCGGCGCCGTCTTGCATGATCCTTGCGGTGAAAGGCTGCGCTCCGACGGCTCCTGCGATTCCCCATTTCCAGGCTGGCCTGTTCGAAGCGGGATGCCACCGCGTGTGGCTGCATGCAATTGTATACAAAAAAGATAGTGACACCCGGGAGCGGGGACCGTCAAGCTGATTCCCGTGAAAAACCGTCAGATGCGGCGCAAAGGCAGGGTCCAGACCAGCATTGCGCCGATGGCGCCGATGCCGGCGATGGCCAGGAAGGTGGCGCGGAAGGACTGGGCGAACTCGGCCTGGATGATGTCGTTGCGAGCGGGGGGCAGGGCGTCGAGCACCTCGGGTCCGTTCTGCAAGACTTCGCCGAACAGCCGGCCGGCCTCCGGGTCGGTCCACGACAAGGTGGCAAACAGGACCGCGGCGACGATCGCGGTGCCGAGCGCCGCGCCCATGGAGCGCGAATATTGCACCGACGCGGCGCCGGCGCCGAGCTTTTCCGGGCCGGAGGCCATCTGCACCGTCACCTGCACCACACTCATGACGGTCCCAAGAAACAAAGCCATCAGGCCAAGCGAGGCCGACAGATCGATGGGTCGGAACACGGGTGAGAAGAAAGCGATCGCGCCCAGCGCGATGGTGACGAAGACCAGGCCGAAGGAGGGCATGATCGCCGTCCGTCCGGTGCGGCTGATGATGGTGCCGGTGATGATCGAGCCGACGCCGATGCCGGCGGTCATCGGCACGATCAACAGGCCGGTCACGCCGGCGGACGCTTCATGCACGATGCGCAGATAAAGCGGGACGAAGGTCAGCAGCGAAACCAGGATACCGCCGTGGCAGGCCGCCATGGCATTGGCGCGCCAGATCGAGGGATCGCGGAACAAGTCGACGGGCAGAAGCGGCGCGGGGATCCGGTGCTCCATCCACACCAGCAGCGTGAAGGAGATGATCGCGGCCACGAGCAACGCCAGCATCATCGGCACTTGCCCCATGTCGAAACGCTGGACGTATTTCAGCAGCACCAGCATGGACACGACGAAACAGGCGAAGAGCAGCAGGCCGAGATAATCGAACTTGAGCGCAGTACCCTGCGGATTGCGCTTCGGTAGCCGCGAGATCAGCCAGAAGGCCAGAACGCAGATCGGCAGGGTGAAGAGGAAGATCGACCGCCAGCCGAAATACTCGGTCAGCAATCCACCCATCACCGGGCCCAGCGCGTTGGAGGTGACGCCGACCGAGGCAAGATAGCCCTGGTAGCGGGCGCGGTCGCGTGGCGCCACCGTCTCTCCGATCAGGGCCTGCGACAGCGCCATCAATCCGCCGCCGCCCAGCCCTTGCAGCACGCGGCCGACGATCAGCAGCATCAGGCTGTTGGCGCAGGCGCACAGGATCGACGCGGCCATGAAGATGCCGAGCGCGCAAAGCAGCAGGTTGCGCCGGCCGAAAACATCGCCCAGGCGGCCGTAAACCGGCGCCGCCACCGTTGCCGCGATCAGGTAGCCGATGACGACGAGCGAGATCTGCTGGACGTCGCCAAGCGATCCGGCGATTGCCGGCAGCGCCGTCGCCACGATCGATTGATCGGACAGGGCCAGGAACATCGGCAGCGCGACTTTGGGGAAGACCGAGAGGAACGTGCCCGGCTTGCGCTGAAACTGCGTATCGTGCGGCGGCGCGTTCACGTCGGCGCATCCGCACGCGCACAAATCCCGCGCAACATCCCGCAAAGTGAACGTCGGAGATTTCTATCTGCGCTCAAAAGGAACATGTGCCATGCCGTCATCGCGCATACGGCAGGACGACATAATCGAGGTCTCATTGCATCAGTCTGTATACAGCGGGCTTAAGCTTGGCAAGCGCACGCGGCACTGATCAATGCGAAAACAGGAGATGTGATGCGACGCGGCAACGTCAGCCCAACATAAGGTCGGGCTCGAAAGATCAGCGGTTCATCAGCATCCGCAGGCGCGCGCGTTGCGCTTCTCGGA
>DASZQC010000068.1:0-9467 GCA_035549815.1 Dongiaceae bacterium | reverse complement strand
GGCATAAAATTCCTGAAATCAAGCTGTTAGGAGCTTGCAACGGGACAATCCGGGCTTTGACTTCGCGCCTTCCGCACGGGATATTAGCGCCATCCGCGAAACGGGCCAGCCTGGAAAGCAGGGCTGGCTCTCGCTGTATCTGAGGACAGGACATGAGCCCGAGACCGAATTCCCTGGCGGCAAAAGACGCCGCCTTTCATTTCCATGGCTACACCAACGCCTTGAAGAACGAGAAGGAAGGCGGGTTCATCGTCACCCGCGGCAAGGGCTGCTACATCTATGACGAGGACGGCAAGGAATACATGGACGGCCTGGCCGGCCTGTGGTGCTGCTCGCTCGGCTTCGGCGAAGAGCCGCGCTTGACGCAGGCCATCGTCAAGCAGATGCACGAGCTGCCCTACTACCACACCTTCTCCAACAAGACCGCGGGCATCGTGTCCGAACTGGCCGAGAAGCTGGTGAATTTGGCGCCGGTGCCGATGTCGAAGGCCTATTTCTGCAATTCCGGGTCGGAAGCCAACGACACCGTCATCAAGATGGTGCGCTATCTGAACAACGGCCTGGGCCGGCCGCAGAAGAAGAAGCTGATCTCGCGGGTGAAGGCCTATCACGGCGTCACCGTCGCCGCGGGATCGCTGACCGGCCTGCCGGTGGTGCACAAGGATTTCGACCTGCCGATCGCCGGCGTGCTGCACACCGACTGCCCGCATTACTATCGCTTCGGCAATCATCAGCAGGGCGAGACGGAAGAGCAGTTCGCCACGCGCTGCGCCGAGAACCTGGAAAAGCTGATCCTGGCCGAGGGGCCGGACACCATCGCCGCCATGTTCGCCGAGCCGGTGATGGGCGCCGGCGGCGTCATCGTCCCGCCCAAGACCTATTGGGAGAAGATGCAGGCGGTGCTGAAGAAGTACGACGTGCTGCTGGTCGCCGACGAGGTGATCTGCGGCTTCGGCCGCACCGGAAGTTTCTGGGGTTCGCAGACCTTCGGCATGAAGCCGGACATCATGACCATGGCGAAGCAGATGTCGGCGGGCTTCCTGCCGATCGCCGGCGTCATGATCAACCAGCGCGTCTATGAGGCGCTGCGCGACAACAGCAACAAGAACGTCGTGTTCGGCCACGGCATCACCTATTCCGGCCATCCGGTCTGTGCCGCCGTCGCGCTAGAGACGCTCAAGATCTATGAAGAGAAGAAGATCGTCGACCACGTGCGCGCCTTGTCGCCGCACTTCCTGAAGCGGCTACATGCCTTTGCCGACCATCACCTGGTGGGCGAGACCCGCGGCGTCGGCCTGGTCGGCGCCATCGAGCTGGTGAAGAACAAGAAGACGCATGAAAGCTTCGATCCGAGCCTGATGGTCGGCGCCAACTTCGTGCGCATGGCGCACGATCACGGGCTGATCGTGCGGCCGGTGGCGGATTCGCTCGCCATCTGCCCACCGATGGTCGCGACCGAGGCGGACATCGACAGCCTGTTCGACCGCTTCGCCAAGGCGCTGAAGGACACCGAAGCCTGGCTGAAGCAAGGCGGCCATTTGCCGGCGGCGGCGTAAGGCAGTATCGCATTGCGCAGAGTCCCCTCCCTCGGAACGGGGGAGGGAGTTCTCGTTCGGCAACAAACTCCAAGTCTGCTGCCACTCTCCGGCTCTAGGCTCGGCCAAACTATGGCCGAGCAGGAACAGGAGCACCCGATGAGCCCGACGCAATCCGAGAAGGCCCTCGCCTTTCGCGCGCTGCATGCGCAGACCTTTGTCATTCCCAATCCGTGGGACGCCGGCTCGGCTCGGGTGCTGGCGGCGCTCGGCTTCAAGGCGCTGGCGACGACCAGCGCGGGCCACGCCTACACGCTGGGCCGGCGCGACGACGAAGGCGGCGTCACGCGCGAGGAAACGCTGGCCAACGCGAAGGCCATCGTCGAGGCGACGGACCTGCCGGTCTCGGCCGACCTGGAGAACGGCTTCGGCGACCGGCCGGAAGATGTGATGAAGACCATTCGCGCCGCCTCCGCCGCCGGGCTGGCCGGCGGGTCGATCGAGGATGCGACCGGCGATGCGGCGCGGCCGATCTACGATTTCACACTGGCGGTCGAACGGGTCGCCGCCGCGGTCGAGGCGGCGAAGGCCCTGCCCGTCCCCTTCGTGCTGACGGCGCGGGCGGAGAATTTCCTCCACGGCATCCGCGACCTTGACGACACGGTCAAGCGGCTGCAGGCCTTCGAGCAGGCCGGCGCCGAGGCGTTGTATGCCCCGGCGCTGGGGAACCTGGACCATCTGCGCGCGGTCTGCAGCAGCGTGTCGCGTCCCGTCAACGTGTTGGCCGGCGGCGCGGATTTCTCGGTCCAGCAATTCGCCGAGGCCGGGGCAAGGCGGATCAGCCTGGGATCGTCGCTGGCCCGCATCGCCCTCAGCGCGCTCATGCGGGCGGGCGAGGAAATCCGCGATTACGGAACCTTCGGCTTCGCCAAGGGCGGCGCCTCCTATGCGGAGATCGACCGCCTGATGCGCGGAAAGGGCGCATAGCCAGGGACCGTGTTCCTTTCATATAGTGTCAACCTGTGGGATGCTAAGATTTCAGTCCGATCACGGGTTCGAACACGCGTATGGATTACGAGCTCTTTTTTCGCGAGCGCCTGGGAGATCTGAAGGCGGAGGGACGCTATCGCGTCTTCGCCGACTTGGCGCGCCAGGCTGGGCGGTTCCCGCGCGCTTTGTGGCATGAGCGGCCGGACAGCCAGCCGCGCGAAGTCACCATCTGGTGCTCCAACGATTATCTCGGCATGGGCCAGCACCCCGACGTGCTGAAGGCCATGCAGGCCGCGATCGCCGCGCACGGCGCCGGCGCCGGCGGCACGCGCAACATCTCCGGCACCACGCACGACCATGTCCTGCTGGAGCGCGAGCTGGCAGCGTGGCACGGCAAGCAGGCGGCGCTGCTGTTCACCTCCGGCTTCGTCTCGAACGAGGCGACGCTCGGCGTGCTCGCCAAGCAGTTGCCGAACGCGATCGTCTTCTCCGACGCGCAGAACCACGCCTCGATGATCGCCGGCATCCGCAACAGCCGTGCCGAGTATCACGTCTTCCGCCACAATGACGCCGCCCATCTGCGCCAGTTGCTGGCGCAGGTCGAGAAGGCTGGGCCGGGGCGGCCGAAGATCGTCGCTTTTGAATCCGTCTATTCGATGGATGGCGACATCGCGCCGATCGCGGACCTGTGCGATGTGGCGAAGGAGTTCGGCGCCCTCACCTATCTCGACGAAGTGCATGCCGTCGGCATGTACGGGCCGCACGGCGCCGGCATCGCCGAGCGCGACGGCCTGGGCCACCGCATCGACGTGATCGAGGGCACCTTCGCCAAGGCCTTCGGCCTGATCGGCGGCTATATCGCCGGATCGGCGGCCTTGGTCGATTTCGTGCGTTCCTTCGCGCCGGGCTTCATCTTCACCACCGCCCTGCCGCCGGCCATCGTCGCCGGCGTGCGCGCGAGCCTTTCCGTGCTGCGCGGGGCGCAGGATCTGCGCGCCCGGCACCAGGAGCGCGCCCAGCGCCTGCGCGCGCGCTTCGGCGCCGCCGGCCTGCCGGTGATGCCGAACCAGAGCCACATCGTGCCGGTGCTGGTGGGCGACGCCGCCGCCTGCAAGACGATCAGCGACCGCCTGCTGCGCGGCTTTGGCCATTATGCGCAGCCGATCAATTATCCGACGGTGCCGAAGGGAACCGAGCGCCTGCGCTTCACGCCGGCGCCGCAGCATGACGACGCGGCGATCGAGGATGTGGCGCGGTCGCTGGAAACCTGCTGGCGCGAGTTGTCCCTGCCGATCGCGGTTTAGTTCGTCACCGCGAGGCTCATCCGCAAATCACAAAACTCCAACGTCATGGTCGGACTTGGTCCGACCATCCAGTTTCTATGGGCGAGTCTCAGTATGGCGCTGACAAACTCGTGGATGGTCGTGCCGAGCACGACCATGACGAGCTGAGTGGGTTCTGGAGGCGAGTGCTTCCTAAGCGCTCATCTTCTGTTCGATGCGCTCCAGACTCGCCAGCAGATGGTCGGCCAAGCGCTGGCCGGCGCTGTTCAGCCCATCGGGGTGGCGGTAGAGGCCGACGCTGACCATGCCGAGATCCGGCCACGGCTTGCGGCGTTCGACTTTCAGGTCGCTGGGCGCCGTGGTCTCGGCGAAAGCGCCGGCGCCGAGGCCCGAGCGCACCGCGTCGGTGACGCTGGTGAAGGAGGCGCTGGTCATGACGATGCGCCAGTTCAGCCCCTCTTCCGCCAGCCGCTTCAACACCCGCGCCCGGTAGACGCAGCCTTCCGGATAGCAGACGAGCGGCAGCACAGCATCGCTGGCGGGCTTCACGCTGGGCGAGGACACCCACACCAGCCGCTCGTTCCAGGTCTTGACCGCGTTGTCGCTGATCCGCTCCGGCGTCATGGCGATGACCAGGTCGAACTTTCCGGCCTTCAGCCCGTCCAGCAGCGTGTGGCTGAGGTCGGTCTGCAGGTCTAGCATCACATTGGGTTCCGCCGCCGCGAAACGGCTCAACGCCATGGGCAGCATGGCCACGGAGAAGTCATTCGGGATGCCGACCCGGAGCACCACGTCCTGGCGCGCCGTGGTGAAGCGGTCCAGCAATTCGTCGTTCAGCCGAAGCATGCGCCGCGCATACCCCAGAACGGTCTGTCCATGCTCGGTCGCACGGGCGGGACGCGCGCGTTCGATCAGTTCCTGATCGAACATCGTCTCGAGCCGCTTGATCTGCAAGCTGACGGCGGGCTGGGTGCAGCCAAGTTGTTCAGCGGCGGCGGCAAAACTGCCGGTTTCCACAACGGCGAGAAAGGTGCGGAGAAGGTCCAGATCCACGTGACGCATTGTCCACCCCGACTTGGTTTTATCACGGACGCAAGGACGCTCTTAGTTCCATTACAGGACTTTACGTAACCATAGAAGTTGCGCTCGCGGCCTAATCCTTTCGGCCTATAGCGCCTGATCGAGCGGTTACACCCGTATATAAAATACTGAAAAACATAGTATTTTTGGAGCGTGATCGTTCACTGCAGGTTCAAACGATCAGAGCATATGCCATTTTCAATAGCATCTGCCCGGGAAATCACCGAACATAACGAATTATTATCTATTCATATTATCATTAAAGTTCATTATATCGCTCCGTCCGCTTATCCTCCGTGCGCGGTTCTGACACCGATGGAGAGCACGGTGACCCTGACAGCAGCCCAGGCACAGCGCGACGACCTGCCCAGCACCAAGCACATTCCCAATGGCGCCTCGGTGCGCCATACGTTTTCCGACGTAGAATACGGCCGACGGCAGGCGGAGCTGCGGCGGATCATGGCCGACCTTGGCGTCGAGGCGTCTTTGTTCACCTCGATCCACAACATCGCCTATTACAGCGACTTCCTGTACACGTCCTTCGGCCGGCCCTATGGGCTGGTGGCGACGCCTGAGCGGATCGTCAGCGTCAGCGCCAACATCGACGGCGGCCAGCCCTGGCGGCGCACCTTCGGCGACAACATCGTCTACACCGATTGGCAGCGGGACAATTTCTATCGCGCGGTGCGGCAGGTGCTGCCGCGCTGCCGGCGCCTGGGTGTGGAGTTCGATCATCTCACCCTTGAGAAGCGCGCCAAACTGGAAGCGCTCTATCCCGAGGCCGTGCTGATCGACATCGCGCCCGCCTGCATGCGCGCGCGGATGGTGAAATCGCCGGAGGAGATCGCCCATATCCGCGAGGGCGCCCGCATCGCCGACATCGGCGGCGCGGCCTGCGCCGAGGCCATTGCCGAGGGCGTGCCGGAATACGAAGTGGCGCTGCACGCGACGCAGGCGATGGTGCGCGAGATCGGCCGGTGCTTTCCGCATGCGGAGCTGATGGACACCTGGACCTGGTTCCAGTCCGGCATCAACACCGACGGCGCTCACAATCCTGTCACCGCGCGGCGGCTGAAGAAGGGCGACATCCTCAGCCTCAATTGCTTCCCCATGATCGCCGGCTACTACACGGCGCTGGAGCGGACGCTGTTCCTGGAACACGTCTCCGATGCGCATCTGCGCTACTGGCAGATCAATGTCGAGGTGCACCGCGCTGGTTTGAAATTGGTTCGCCCCGGAATCCGCTGCTGCGACATCGCGCGGGAGTTGAATGAGATCTATGCGCGGCACGGCGTGCTGGCGCAGCGCACCTTCGGTTATGGTCATTCCTTCGGCATCCTCTGCCACTATTTTGGGCGCGAAGCGGGGCTCGAATTGCGCGAGGACATCGAAACAGTTCTGTCGCCCGGCATGGTCGTGTCGATCGAGCCGATGATCATGATCCCCGAGGAAATGCCTGGGGCAGGCGGCTACCGCGAACACGATATCCTGGTCGTGACGGAGAATGGCGCGGAAGATATCACGAAGTTTCCGTTTGGCCCGGACCACAACATCATTCAACGATGAGAGTGAAATCCTTTCACCAATTTACGGCACGCGACTTGCGTTGACCGGTCGGACAGCAATTACGCGTTGCCCGCGCCGCGGGTGGCGGCGTAAAAGAATAGAGACGGCCCCGCCGAGGCGAGAGCGAGCAACGCTCCGCCGATCGGATGGATCAGCCGGCACCAGGGAAGGTTGGCAAGAGGCGATGGGCACGAGCGGCAGCGCGTTCGTCAATTTCATCGACGTTCAGAAGACCTACGACGGCGAGATTCTGGTGGTGAAGAACCTCAATCTCGCGATCCAGCGCGGCGAGTTTCTGACGCTGCTAGGCCCCTCCGGCTCGGGCAAGACCACCACCTTGATGATGCTGGCCGGCTTTGAAGTGCCGACCCACGGCCGCATCGAGCTGGACGGGCAGGAGATCAACAACCTCGCCCCGCACAAGCGCAACATCGGCATGGTGTTCCAGAACTATGCCCTGTTCCCGCACATGACGGTGGAGGAGAATCTCGCCTTCCCGCTGCAGGTGCGCCGGATGTCCAAGGTCGACATCCACGCCAAGATCAGCAGCGCGCTTGCCATGGTGAAGCTGACGAAGATGCGCCACCGCCGGCCGGCGCAGCTCTCCGGCGGCCAGCAGCAGCGCGTCGCGCTGGCCCGCGCGCTGGTCTTCGACCCGAAGCTGGTGCTGATGGACGAGCCGCTCGGCGCGCTGGACAAGCAATTGCGCGAGCATATGCAGCTCGAGATCAAGCATATCCACCAGAGTTTGGGCGTGACCGTGGTCTATGTCACGCACGACCAGAGCGAGGCGTTGACCATGTCGGACCGCGTCGCGGTGTTCAATGACGGCGAGATCCAGCAGCTTGCCTCGCCCGCCGACCTCTATGAGCGGCCGCAGAATTCCTTCGTCGCCCAGTTCATCGGCGAGAACAACCGCCTCTCCGGCGTGGTGACGGAATGCAACGGCGGCGAGTGCCGGGTGAAAATCGGCGAGGCGGGCGAGATCAAGGCTCTGCCGGTCAAGATCGACAAGGCGGGGCAGAAGACGACCCTGTCGCTGCGGCCGGAGCGGGTGCGCATCAATCCGGACAACGGCGCCTGCGCCAACCTGTTCGACGCCCGCGTGGAGGAGCTGATCTATATGGGCGACCACACCCGCGCGCGCGTCGAAGTGCTGGGCCACAGCAACTTCGTCATCAAGGTGCCGAATTCCGAAGGCGTGCCGAACCTGGCGCCCGGCTCGGCCATCCGCGTCGGCTGGCGGCCGGAGGATTGCCGCGCGCTCGACGCATTCTGAGGTTTCAACCGGCCTCGGTTCGACCAGCCCGGGAACCGACGGGGTAGATGCCGGAACATCAAAGCAATGGGCTCAAGGGAAGATGAGGAGGCTTACGTGAAACAGTTTCTGACAGTGACGGCCAGCGGCGTGGCGATGGCCATCGCCATGACCGTAGCGCAGGCGCCAAGCGCCATCGCGCAGGACAAGGCGCTCACCATCGTGTCGTGGGGCGGCGCCTATCAGGAGAGCCAGCGCAAGGCGTATTACGAACCCTATGCCAAGGAGATGGGCGTCAAGATCACCGAAGAGGAATATGACGGCGAGCTTGGCAAGCTGAAGGCGATGAAGGATGCCGGCAACGTCACCTGGGACGTGCTGGACGTCGACACCGCCCATGCGCTCGCGGGCTGCGACGAAGGCCTGCTGGAGAAGCTCGATTATTCGAAGATCGCGCCCAGGGACAAGTTCCTGCCCAACACGGCGCTCGATTGCGCGGTCGGCACCATCGCCTATTCGACGATCTTCGCCTACAACGCGGATGTCTATAAGGAGAATCCGCCGACCACGCTGAACGACCTGTTCGACACGGCGAAATATCCGGGCAAGCGCGCCCTGCTCAAGAAGCCGTTCGGCAACCTGGAATGGGCGCTGCTGGCCGACGGCGTGCCGTTGGAAGAGGTCTACAACGTGCTCAACACGCCGGAAGGCGTCGACCAGGCGTTCAAGAAGCTGGACACCATCAAAAAGGACATCGTCTGGTGGGAAGCCGGCGCGCAGCCGCCGGAGCTGCTGGCCAACGGCGAGGTCGTCATGACCAGCGCCTGGAACGGCCGCATCGGCAACGCGATCAAGGAAGGCAAGAACTTTGTAATCGTGTGGGACCACCAGGAGTTCGACTGGGACCTCTGGTCCATCCCGGCCGGCTCCAAGAACCTGGAGCAGGCCTACGACTTCCTCAAGTTCGCCAGCGATCCGAAGAACATGTCGCAGCAGTCGAAATACATCGCCTATGCGCCGACGCATGTCGACGCCATCGCGCTGGTCGATCCGGCCATCGCGCCGACGCTGCCGACCTATCCGGACAACATGAAGAACGCCGTCTCCACCGACTGGACGTTCTGGGCAGACAATAACGAGGAGCTGACCAAGCGCTTCAACGCCTGGCTGGCTCAGTAGCCGACGGAGCGCGACCGGCGCCGAGTGTCCTGCTCGGCGCCGGTCCCTCGAACAAGACGACGATCATGGCGATCGCGGAAACCGCACCTTTGCCGACCATCGACGGCGTGCCGCTCAAAGTGAAGCTGGCGCGGGCCGAACGATCGCGCAAGTTGCGCGCAATGGGGCTGGTGCTGCCGCTGTTCCTGTTCGTCGTGCTCACCTTCCTCTATCCGCTGGCGGTGATGATCTTCAAAAGCGTCACCAATGAAGAGACCAGCGGCCGCCTGACCCACACGGCGGAAGCCATCGCCGGCTGGGACGGGCAGAGCATCCCCGACGAGCCCGTCTTCGCCGCCTTGGCCGCCGATTTGAAAGCGGCGCAGGAAAAGCGCGAGGCCGGCGAGATCGCCAAGCGCATCAACAGCGAGTTCTCCGGCGCGATGTCCAAGTTCAAGGGCATCACCCGCAAGGTCGAGGCGATGGAAACCGGCCCCTACAAGGAGCTGTTCCTGTCGACCGACAAGATCTGGTCGGACCCCGCGCTGTGGCGCGTGATCCGCAGCGTCTCCAACCACTACACGCCCTATTACTGGC
>DASZQC010000067.1:0-6917 GCA_035549815.1 Dongiaceae bacterium | reverse complement strand
TGGTGGAGCTTCGACCCCGAGCAGGACGTTGCCGACTACGTCGAGGCGTGCCTGAAGCGTTTCGTCGCCGTGGTGACCGGCTAGGCCTTGTTCTTGTAGTAGACGTCGAGGAACACGGCGGCGAGCAGCACCAGACCCTTGATCATCTGCTGCAGGTCGATGCCGATGCCCAGGATCGACATGCCGTTGTTCATGACGCCCATGACGAAGGCGCCGATCACCGCGCCCACCACCTTGCCCACGCCGCCGGAGGCCGAGGCACCGCCGATGAAGCAGGCGGCGATGACGTCGAGCTCGAAGCCCAAGCCCGCTTTCGGCGTCGCGGTGTTGAGGCGCGCCGCGAAGATGAGGCCGGCGAGGCCCGCCAGCAGCCCCATGTTCAGGAAGGTGTAGAAGGTCAGGCGGTGCGTCTTGATGCCCGAGAGGCGCGCAGACTTCTCATTGCCTCCGAGGGCATAGATGCGCCGGCCGATCGTCGTCGAAGACGTGACGAAGGCATAGAGCACGATCAGCGCGAACATGACGATCAGCACGTTCGGCAGGCCTTTGTAGGAGGCCATCAGGTAGGAGAACAGCAGGAAGCCCGCCGCCACCAGCAGATTGCGGCCAAGGAAGATGGCGAACGGCTCTTCCGCCAACCCATGCGCCTGCTGGCTGCGCCGCTCCCGCACGTTGAAATAGATCACCAGCGCCGTGACGGCGATGCCGATCAGCAGCGCGGTCAGGTTGAATTGCTGCCCCGCCGCCTCTGCCGCGGCAAACAGATCGGGCAGGAAGCCGGAGCTCATGCGCTGGAACGGTACCGGGAACGGGCCGACCGACTTGCCCTCCAGGATCCACAGCGCCAGCCCCTTGAACACCAGCATGCCGGCGAGCGTGACGATGAAGCTCGGGATTTTCCAGAAGGCGACGAAATAGCCTTGCGCGGCGCCGATCAGCGCACCCAGCAGCAGGCAAAACACGGTCACCAGGATCCAGTCGATCTTGTACTGCACGATCATGACTGCCGCGACCGCGCCGATGAAGCCGCACACCGACCCCACCGACAGGTCGATGTGGCCGGCGACGATGATCAGCATCATGCCCAGCGCCATGATGACGATGTAGCTGTTCTGCAGGATCAGGTTGGTGAGATTCAGCGGCCTCAGCAGCGTGCCGTTGGTCATGTACTGGAAGAAGGCCATGATCGCGATCAGCGACAGCAGCATGCCGTATTCGCGGATGTTGTTCTTGATGAAGCGGCTCAAATTCTGCTTCTGGCCGCTTTCCTCTGCCGCCAAGGTCTGCTGTGTCATCGCGTTCTTCCCGTCTCGATCTCGCTCAATTTTCCCAGGACTTCATGATTGCGTGCATGATCTTTTCCTGGCTCGCCTCTTTGGCCGGCATCTCGCCGACGATGCGGCCTTCGTTCATCACATAGATGCGGTCGCTGATGCCGAGCAGCTCCGGCATCTCGGAGGAGATGACGATGATGCCCTTCCCCTCCTCCGCCAGCCGGTTGATGATGGTGTATATCTCGTATTTGGCGCCGACATCGATGCCCCGCGTCGGCTCGTCCAGGATCAGGATCTCCGGCCCGGAGAACAGCCATTTCGACAACACCACCTTCTGCTGGTTGCCGCCGGAGAGATTCACCGTCTGCTGGAACACGCTGGAGCAGCGGATGTTCAGGTCGCGGCGATACTTGTTAGCGACGGTCAGTTCCTTGCCGTCGTCGATCACCGCGTTGCGCGACACGCCGGCCAGGTTCGCCAGCGTGATGTTGCGCTTGATGTCGTCGATCAGGACCAGGCCGAAATTCTTGCGGTCCTCGGTCACATAGGCGATGCCGGCATCCATCGCCTTCTGGATCGTGCTGACGTCGATCGGCTTGCCATGCAGGCTGACCTGGCCGCTGATCTTCTGCCCATAGGAGCGGCCGAAGATGCTCATGGCGAGCTCGGTTCGGCCCGATCCCATCAGGCCGGCGATGCCGACCACTTCGCCCTTGCGGACGTTGAGGTCGATGCCTTTGATCATCTGCCGATCAGCGTGTTCCTTGTGATAGACGACCCAGTTCTTCACCTCGAAGATCGGCTCGCCGATGCGCGGGTGGCGCGGCGGATAGCGGTCGGCCAGCTCGCGCCCCACCATGCTCTTGATGATGCGGGCCTCGTCGATGCGCTGGGCGTGGCAATCCATGCGGTCGACCGTGGCGCCGTCGCGCAGGACCGTGATCGTGTCAGCGACTTTCAGGATCTCGTTCAGCTTGTGCGAGATCAGGATCGCCGAGATGCCATGCGCGCGGAACTCCTTCAGCAGGTTCAGCAGCGCGTCGCTGTCGCTCTCGTTCAGGCTCGCCGTCGGCTCGTCCAGGATCAGCAGCTTCACTTCCTTGGCCAGCGCCTTGGCGATCTCCACCAGTTGCTGCTTGCCGACGCCGATATCGGTGATCAGTGTGTTGGGCGATTCATTGAGGCCGACCTTCTTCAGCAACGCCCGCGTACGCGCGAAGGATTCGTGCCAGTTGATGATGCCGTTCTTCGCCGGCTCGTTGCCCAGAAAGATGTTCTCGGCGATGGAGAGCAGCGGCACCAGCGCCAGTTCCTGGTGGATGATGACGATGCCGGCTTTCTCGCTGTCGGCGATGTCGCGGAACTTGCATTCCTGGCCCTGGAAATAGATGTCGCCGGAATAGTCGCCGTGCGGATAGACGCCGCTCAACACCTTCATCAGCGTCGACTTGCCGGCGCCATTCTCTCCCACCACCGCATGGATCTCGCCCGCGCGTACCGTGAGGTTCACGTTGGAGAGCGCGTTGACGCCCGGAAACGTCTTGGTGATGCCGCGCATCTCCAGGATGTTGCCGGTCGTTGCCGCCGGCTGCGTCGTCTGCATGGCGAGGGTCAAGGGCGAACCTCCAAATGTGCCTTATCTTGCGCGGTTCGGGCCGGGTTGGCGAGAAACAAAAGACCGGCCAAACCGCCGGTCGTTTCAGCAAATCCAGTCCCGCATCTCAAGAAAAATCGGCCCCGCCGACATTGGCGGGGCCGATCCGTTCACGGACCTTAGTTGGTGATCTGGTCCTTGGTGTAGTAGCCGCTGCCGACCAGGATCTGCTCCCAGTTGTCGCGGCCCACGCTGACCGGCTTCAGCAGGTAGGACGGCACCACCTTGACGCCGTTGTCATAGGTCTTGGTGTCGTTGACCGGCACTTCCTTGCCGGCCAGCAGGGCGTCGACCATCTCGGCCGTCACCTTGGCCAGCTCGCGCGTGTCCTTGAACACGGTCGAGTATTGTTCGCCGGCGAGCATCGACTTGATCGAGGGAACTTCCGCGTCCTGGCCGCTGACGAAAGGCATCGGCTGCTCCGGCGTGCCGTAGCCGACGCCCTTCAACGACGACAGGATGCCGATGGAGAGGCCGTCATAGGGCGACAGCACCGCATCCACGCGCTTGTCGGTGTAATAGGCGCTCAAGAGGTTATCCATGCGGGCCTGCGCCACGGCGCCATCCCAGCGCAACGTGCCGACCTTGTCCATGCCCATCTGGCCGCTCTGCACCACCAGCTTGCCGCTGTCGATGTAGGGCTGCAGCACCGACATGGCGCCGTCATAGAAGAAGAAGGCGTTGTTGTCGTCCGGCGAGCCGCCGAACAGCTCGATATTGAAGGGACCCTTGCCGTCCTTCAGGCCGAGCGCATCGACCAGCGAAGTGGCCTGGATGACGCCGACCTGGAAATTGTCGAAGGTCGCGTAGTAATCGACGTTCGGCGTGTCGCGGATCAGGCGGTCATAGGCGATGACCTTGATGCCGCTGTCATGCGCCTGCTGCAGGATGGCGGAAAGCGTGGTGCCGTCGATCGCCGCGATGACCAGGACCTTCACGCCCTTGGTCACCATGTTCTCGATCTGGGCGAGCTGGTTCGGGATGTCGTCCTCGGCGTACTGCAGATCGGTGCCGTAGCCCTTCTCGGTGAAGACCTTCACCATGTTGTCACCGTCGGCGATCCAGCGGGCGGAGGACTTGGTCGGCATGGAGATGCCGATGGTGCCTTTGTCCTCGGCGCTCGCCGCGCCACCGGTGAGCGCGAGAGCGCCCAGGGTCGCGGCGGCGATCAGTGATTTCAGTTTGTTCACGTTCATTCCTCCTGCTTGGTTTCTAGCAATTCGTTGGTGGTCCGGCTTTTATTCGAGGCCCAACACGCGACGCCGCGCCAGGTTGCGGCGGCCTTGATGCGTCGATGTCGGTTGCTGGCGTGCTGGCCGGGCCAATGCCCCGGGCTTCAACCAGCCGCGGCAGGCGCCATGGCGGCGCGAGATCTCTCACTTCCTCCCAAGATCCGTCGGTTTCTTGTGGTTCGGGCCGCATGTCGGAGCAGCCCCGTTTTCTTATGCCCAGCTTTTATCATATAAATATCCGGCGGGGCAATCGCCTCTTGTATGACAAATAACCGGGGCGGGAACCCCGATTTTCCGGGCCTAAATCGGGCCTGTGATCACAGGATCGGCAACCGCATTGTCGACAATCCAAGCATAGGCGGATCGCCTGCGGGGCGCGGATCACGATGTCGTGGCGGTGAGGCCGGCGCTACCGGCGGAAGGACGGCGTCAGTGCCGGACGTGCCGGTGGCGGCACATGAAGCGGAAGCCGACGAACTGGTAGCCGGGGCCGTTGAAGACCTCGCCCTCGCCGGCGCTGGCCGTCTTGGGGGTCGTCATGCGTACAGGTTCCCGCAGGCGCGTGGCGCGCTTGGCGGAAGCCGGCTTGGTGGAGGCCGGGCGGGCTTTCGGATTAGCGGATCGTTTTGCCTTGGCTGCGGGCATCGGACAACCGGACAATGTTCTGCCCCATCGGCGGCATCGGCATCTGCTCGACGCGGTTGGGCGCGGCGCCCTCATTCGCCGGGATCTTGCGGCTGGGCACCATCTTGATCACGGCGCCGGGCAGGGCCAGGACTTCGCCATAAGGCTTGAAGGGCCGCTCGCCGGACTTCAGCCGGACATAGGCCAGATCAGCGGCCAGCTCGGCGTCACCATGTTCGCGCGTATATTCCTTCATCTCGCCCTCGGCTTGGGAGCTCCCCCATCGGAGCCTTCTGTCCCCAACCGATTAGACGGCCGAAAGTGCAAATAATTAGTTACTTCGGCTTATATCCTGCCGGAGCTTTTATTCCTCAGTACAGCGAAATTACTGCCGGATCAAGGGTTTATATTTGATCCGGTGCGGCTGGTCCGCGTCGGTGCCCAGGCGCCTGTGCCGGTCCGCCTCGTAATCCTGGTAGTTGCCCTCGAACCACTCCACATGGCTGTCGCCCTCGAAAGCCAGGATATGGGTGGCGATGCGGTCCAGGAACCAGCGGTCGTGGCTGATGATGACGGCGCAGCCGGCGAAATTCTCCAGCGCTTCTTCCAGCGCCCGCAAGGTATCGACGTCCAGATCGTTGGTCGGCTCGTCCAGCAGCAGAACGTTGGCACCGGACTTCAGCATCTTGGCGAGGTGCACGCGGTTGCGTTCGCCGCCGGAAAGCTGACCGACCTTCTTCTGCTGGTCCGAACCTTTGAAGTTGAAGCTGGCGACATAGGCGCGGCTCGGCATCTTGCTCTTGCCGAGCTCGATCTCGTCCAGGCCGTCGGAGATTTCCTGCCAGACGGTCTTGTCGCTGCCGAGCGTGTCGCGCGACTGGTCGACATAGCCCAGCTTCACCGTGTCGCCGACGCGGAACGATCCGCTGTCGGGCTTCTCCTGGCCGGTGATCATGCGGAAGAGCGTCGTCTTGCCGGCGCCGTTCGGGCCGATCACGCCGACGATGCCGCCGGGCGGCAGCAGGAACGACAGATCCTCGATCAGCAGCCGGTCGCCGAAGCCCTTG
The DNA here is from genome assembly GCA_035549815.1 of Dongiaceae bacterium. Lineage (GTDB taxonomy): Bacteria > Pseudomonadota > Alphaproteobacteria > Dongiales > Dongiaceae > Dongia_A. The sequence continues at coordinate 1,066 of DASZQC010000067.1, read as the reverse complement.
TTCACATGCTCGGCCTGGATCACCAGGTTGCCCAGGCGCGGCCCGGCCGGGATGGTGATGGCGGCCGTATCCGCTGCCTTCTCGTTCTGCTGCGCCAGCAGCGCTTCATAGGCGGTGACGCGAGCCTTCGACTTGGCCTGGCGCGCCTTCGGGCTTTGCCGGATCCATTCGAGCTCGCGGTCCAGCGTGCGCTGACGGGCCGTTTCGGTCTTCTCTTCCTGCTCCAGGCGGGTGCGCTTCTGCTCCAGCCAGCCGGAGTAATTGCCCTCGTACGGGATGCCCTTGCCGCGGTCGAGCTCCAGGATCCAGCCGGCGACATTGTCCAGGAAATAGCGGTCGTGGGTGATGGCGACCACGGTGCCCTTATATTCCTGCAGGAAGGTCTCCAGCCAGGCGACCGATTCCGCGTCGAGGTGGTTGGTCGGCTCGTCCAGCAGCAGCATGTCTGGGTTGGACAGCAGCAGGCGGCACAAGGCGACACGGCGTCGCTCGCCGCCGGAGAGCTTGGTCACGTCCGCGTCGCCCGCCGGGCAGCGCAGCGCGTCCATGGCGATCTCCACCTTGCGCTGGATGTCCCAGGCATCTGCGTGATCGATCTGCTCCTGCAGCTCCGCCTGGCGCGCCAGCAGCTTGTCGAAATCGGCATCCGGGTCGCCCATGGCGTTCGAGACCGCCTCGAACTCCTGCAGCAGCGCGGCGGTGGCGCCGACGCCTTCCATGACGTTACCCAGCACGTCTTTGGCTGGGTCGAGCTGCGGCTCCTGCGGCAGGAAGCCGACCGAGGCGCCTTCGGCCGCCCAGGCCTCGCCGGAGAAATCCTTGTCGATGCCGGCCATGATGCGCAGCAGGGTCGATTTGCCGGCGCCGTTATGGCCGAGCACGCCGATCTTCGCGCCCGGCAGGAAAGACAGCCAGACATTCTCCAGGACCTTCCGGCCGCCCGGATAGATCTTGGTCAAACCCTTCATGACGTAGATGTATTGATAGGCGGCCATGCCTGCTCCGCTTGCGCGATTTCGGTGATTGAGGGGCCTTGGCCCCTCGTCCGGATGCGGGGTTTTAGCCC
>DASZQC010000066.1:0-5520 GCA_035549815.1 Dongiaceae bacterium | reverse complement strand
CAACAGATTCTGGGTCCAATCATCGGCGTCATTCTGGCCGGCGGCCAATCGAGCCGCATGGGCGGGGGCGACAAGGGGCTGCGCGCCCTGGGCGACCGGCCGCTGCTGCTGCACGTCATTCAGCGGCTGCGGCCGCAGGTGGAGCGGCTGGTGCTGAACGCCAATGGCGATCCGGCACGCTTTGCCGGGTTCGGCCTGCCGGTGATCCCGGATTCGGTGCCGGACTTCGCTGGGCCGCTGGCCGGCGTGCTTGCCGGCATGGATTGGGCGGCGGACGAGCTGCCGGAGGCGCATTACATCGTCACCGTGCCGGCCGACGGTCCGTTCCTGCCGCGCGATCTAGTCACGCATCTTGGCAAGACGCTGCTGGATGAGGATGTCGAGTTGGCCGTGGCGGCCAGCGCCGGCCAGCCTTATCCGGTGATCGGCCTGTGGCCGGTGGCATTGCGGGAGGATCTGCGCCGGGCGTTGACTGTCGAAGACGTGCATAAGGTCGATGCCTGGACGGCGCGCTATCGCCGGGTGACCGCCACCTTTTCGACCGAGCCGGTCGATCCGTTCTTCAACGCCAACACGCCGGAGCAACTGGCCGAGGCGGAGCGGCTGCTGGCGGCCAACCCGACTCTTTAGCTGGGTGGGGGTTTAACGATTTTCCCTGCTTTTGCGCCCGGACTCATGTAAGACCCATTCACATGAGCTGGTCGAAGGACGGGCCGGGTGAGCGCAAGGGCTATCACCACGGCAATCTGCGTGAGGCGCTGATCCGCGCCGCGCTGAACCTGATCGGGGAGAAGGGGCCGGCGGGCTTCACCTTCGCCGATGCGGCGCGCGCGGCGGGCGTCAGCTCCGCCGCACCCTATCGCCATTTCCGCGACCGCGACGCGCTGCTGGCCGATGTGGCGAAGCGTGGGTTTGAGCTGTTCGCCGCTGCGCTGGAGAAGGCCTGGAACGACGGCAAGCCCAACCCCTATGTCGCGTTCGAAGCCGTGGGCCGCGCCTATCTGGCCTTTGCCCGCAAGGAGCCGGCGCATTACTCGGCGATGTTCGAGGCGGGCATCGCGCCGGAATCCGATCCCGAACTGCAGAAGGCGGCAGATGCCGCCTTCGGTGTTCTGCGGCGTGCATCCGAGGCGCTGACCGCGCATCTGCCGGCCGGTGGCCGGCCGCCCGCGCTGATGATGAGCCTGCATATGTGGGCGCTGTCGCACGGCATCGCTTCGCTCTTCGCCCGCGCCGATTCCGGGCGCCGCAAGCTGCCGATGTCGCCGGAGGACCTGCTGGAAGCGGCGCTCCTGGTCTATCTGCGGGGCTTAGGGGTTACGGATCGGCCGGGCGTATAGTCGCCGGCAAGATTTTTCGAACCGAAGTGGATTTTCCGCGACCAAGCCCTTGACGGTAGGCCATGATCCTGCCATCTATGTTAATGTTATTAACATTCACATGAGGCTCTTCCGATGGGATTCGCAGCACGCATGGACGACATGGGTCAGGCAGCCTGGATCGGGCTCCTGGTTCTTTCCTTCATCCTGTTCTGGCCCGCCGGTCTGGCTCTCTTGGCCTTCCTGATATGGAGTGGACGCATGGGCTGTGGCAGTTCGAACCGATGGGCGCGCATGAAGGAAAAGATGGAGCGCTGGCATGAGCGCAGCCACCGCTATGAGCGCGGCAGCAGCGGCAACAGCGCTTTCGATGAATATCGTGCCGAGACGCTGCGGCGCCTGGAAGAGGAGCAGAAGGAGTTCTTCGATTTCCTCGAGCGCCTGCGCAAGGCCAAGGACAAGACCGAGTTCGACGAGTTCATGGCCGAACAGCGCAAGCGGCGCCCCTATGGCGACAGTGGGCCGGAGGCTCAGCCGCAGGCGTAAGTTTCCGCCTCGATCTCCCTAAGTGAACAGGGCCGCGCGAAGAGATTCGCGCGGCCCTTTTTCGTCAAGGCGGAGCGGCTAGGGCTTCGGCAACTCGGTCGCGTCGACGACCGTCAGCGCCACCGCGCCGAGACGGATCACCAGCTTGCCGGAATTCTCGAAATTCACCGTGGCCTTGTCGGCGATCACCGATTGGACCTGGCCCAGCCCCCAATCCGGATGGGCGGGAGAGCGCACAAAGGTGCCGGGGGTCAGCCAATCTGCCTTACTGTGCAAGCCCTTGCCCTCAGAATGCCAATGTGTAACGAAGCATATACGCTTTGCGGACAAGATCGGACGTTAAATCTGGCAACCCGGCCGCTCATGGCGGCCCGACCGGCGCTTGGACATCAACGATAATCTCGGGCGGGAAACTGGCATGGACATCGAATTGCGCGCGCTCGAACTGGCTTGCTCCAAGCTGTGCCATGACGTGATCAGCCCGATCGGCGCCGTGAACAACGGCCTCGAGTTGCTGGAAGAGGAAGATGACGCGGCGCTGAAGGCAGAGGCCGCCGCCCTGGCGCAGCGCAGCGCGCGCCGCGCCAGCATCCTGCTGCAGATCTATCGCAGCGCCTTCGGCAATGCCGGCAACCAGGCCTCGTTCGGCCCGCGCGAAGCCGTGGCATTGGCGCAGGAGCTGCTGAGCGGCGGCAAGGTCCAGCTCAGCGCGCCGAACGTGCCGGAGACCTCCCAGTTCCCGGCGGGCTACGGCAAGCTGGCGGTTAACATGCTGGTCCTGGGGTCCGACGCGCTGCCGCGCGGCGGCACGGTGGAGTTCACCGCGGCTTCGCCGCAGCTTGGTCGCGGCAGCATCGAAGTAACCAGTTCCGGCCAGCAGATCGCCTGGTCGGCGGAGGTCGCCAAGGCGATCTTAAGACAGGTTACGCCAGACGAACTAAGTGCCCACAATATCCTTCCGTACATGTGCGGGACCTTCGCGCAGCGCCTTGGTTTGCGCCTGTCGGCGGAGCAACAAGGGTCTGGAATCCTACGGATTCTCGCCGTCTCGAACTAGGCCGTATAGCTAACCCCGAGAGCGCGGGGTTCACGCTAAATTAATTGTTTTCTGTGACCCTCCGGGCAATGTCGCACGTCCTCAGGACGGAGCGATCGGGCCAATCTCGTAACAGGGTCACAAGAGTCCTCCCATGGATGATCTGCTCAGCGAGTTCCTTACCGAAACTTCCGAAAACCTCTCCGTTCTGGACGTTGAGCTGGTCAAGCTTGAGCAGAATCCGAACGACATGGAACTGCTCGGAAACATCTTCCGGCTGGTTCACACCGTCAAAGGCACCTGCGGGTTCCTCGGTCTGCCGCGCCTCGAATCGGTGGCGCATGCGGGCGAGAACATCCTCGGCAAGCTGCGCGACGGCGAACTGGTCGCGACACCCGATGCGATCTCCGCGGTGCTCGAGTGCCTGGATCGCATCCGCAACATCATGGGCGACCTCGAAGCCACCGGCAGCGAGCCGGCCGGCGAAGACTCGGAGCTCATCCAGAAGCTGAACGCGATCGCCGAAGGCGCCGCTGCTCCGGCCGCCAAGCCGGCCGCGCCGGCGAAGCCGGCGGCTGCCCCCGTTGCGGCAGCGCCCGCGCCGGCCGCCGCCAAGCCGGCGAAGCCGTCCGGCGCTTCCATCTACGAACAGATCGGCGGCATGGGCACCATCGACGCGGTGGTTGAGGTGATGTTCGGCCGCATCATGGGCGACCTGCGGCTGAAGCCGTTCTTCGAAGGCGCCAGCATCGATCACATCCAGGGCCGCATGCGCGACTACCTGGCGAAGATCTGCGGCGGCCCGGATGGCTTCGGCAAGGTCGATCTGAACAAGCCGCATCAGGGCGCCGTCGCCCGCGGCATGAACGACACCCATTTCGATGCCTTCGCCGGCCACATGCAGGCCGCGCTGAACGCGCTCGAGGTGCCGACCAGCCTGGCGGCGATGATCATGGCGATCATCTTCGGCAGCCGGGACGAGATTCTGGGCCGCGCGGCGGCGGGCTCCAGCCCGACCAACGCGGCCGCCGTGCAGATTACGGAAGAGGTTGCTGTGGAGACGCCTGTGGAAGCCGCAGTGGAAACGCCTGTTGAAGTGGAAGCGGAGCCGGCGCCCGCCAAGGCTGCGAAGCCGGCCGCCAAGGCCGAGAAGGCCGAAGGCGGCGAGACCAAGGACAGCGCCATCGCCAACCAGAGCATCCGCGTGAACGTCGAGTTGCTCGAGAACCTGATGACCATGGTGAGCGAGCTGGTGCTCACCCGCAACCAGGTCCTGCAGATCCTGCGCAAGCAGAAGGACAGCGAGTTCGCCGCCCCGCTGCAGCGCCTGAACCACGTCACGTCGGAGCTGCAGGAAGGCGTCATGAAGACGCGCATGCAGCCGATCGGCAATGCCTGGTCGAAGTTGCCGCGCCTGGTGCGCGACCTCAGCCACGAATTGAAGAAGAAGATCGACCTGGTCATGATCGGCCAGGACACCGAGCTTGACCGCCAGGTCCTGGAGATGATCAAGGACCCGCTCACCCACATGGTGCGCAACTCGGCCGATCACGGCCTCGAGGGTCCGGAAGAGCGCCGCAAGGCGGGCAAGCCGGAGACCGGCAAGGTCACGCTGAACGCCTATCACGAGGGCGGCCACATCATCATCGAGATCAGCGATGACGGTCGCGGCCTGCCGATCGACAAGATCAAGGCCAAGATCATCCAGAACAACCTCGCCACTGAATCCGAACTGGAGCAGATGAGCGAGCAGCAGATCCAGCAATACATCTTCAAGGCCGGCTTCTCCACCGCCGCCAAGGTGACCAGCGTCTCGGGCCGCGGCGTCGGCATGGACGTGGTCCGCACCAACATCGAGAAGATCGGCGGCACCGTCGAGATGCGCTCGACCCAGGGCAAGGGCAGCACCTTCGTCATCAAGATCCCGCTGACCCTCGCCATCGTCTCGGCGCTGATCGTCGAATGCGCCAACGAGCGCTTCGCCATTCCGCAGATCAGCGTGGTCGAACTGGTGCGCGCCACCTCGACCGGCGACCTGCGCGTCGAGCGGATCAAGGACACGCCGGTGCTGCGCCTGCGCAACCGCCTGCTGCCGCTGGTCTCGCTGCGCAAGCTGCTGCAGCTCGATACCGCCGAAACGAATTCCGAGGACGATACGTTCATCGTCGTCACCCAGGTCGGCACCTACAGCTTCGGCATCATGGTCGACCGCGTGTTCGACACCGAGGAAATCGTGGTCAAGCCGGTCGCGCCGATCCTGCGCGACATCGAGATGTTCTCTGGCAACACCATCCTGGGCGACGGCAGCGTCATCATGATCCTCGATCCCAACGGGATCGCCTCGCACAGCGGCTCGATGGCGATGGCCGATGGCCAGTCGACCGAGCAGATGGCGGCCAAGTCGCGCGGCCTCAGCGACGAGAAGGTTCCGCTGCTGCTGTTCCGCGCCGGCGATGCCGCGCCGAAGGCGGTGCCGCTGGCCCTGGTCGCGCGTCTCGAGGAGATCGACGCGCGCACCATCGAGCGCACCCGCGGCCGCTATGTGGTCCAGTATCGCGAACACCTCATGCCGCTGGTGCCCTTCGACGCCGCTCACCAGTGGAAGACCGAAGGCAAGCA
>DASZQC010000065.1:0-2418 GCA_035549815.1 Dongiaceae bacterium | reverse complement strand
TGGAAAAAGTCCGTCTGGGCAACACCGGGCTGAAGGTCTCCCGCATCTGCCTGGGAACCATGACCTACGGCTCGCCCAAATGGCGCGACTGGGTGCTGGAGGAGGATGCCAGCCGCCCCTTCATCCGCCGCGCGCTGGAAGCGGGGATCAATTTCTTCGACACCGCCGACATCTATTCGCAGGGCGTATCGGAAGAGATCGTCGGTCGCGCCCTGCGCGACTTCTGCCCCGTGCGCGAGGATTATGTGCTGGCCACCAAGGTCTTCTTTCCCGTGGACGGGCGCAACGGCGGACTGTCGCGCAAGCACATCATGCATGCCATCGACAATTCCCTCCGGCGGCTGGGCATGGACCATGTGGACCTTTACCAGATCCACCGCTTCGACAATGCAACGCCGATCGAAGAGACGATCGAGGCGCTTCACGACGTGGTGAAGGCCGGCAAGGCCCGCTATATCGGCGCGTCGTCCATGCACGCCTGGCAGTTCGCCAAATATCTGGCGACGGCCCAGAGGATGGGGATGACGAAGTTCGTCACCATGCAGAATTTCTACAATCTGGTGTACCGGGAAGAGGAACGGGAGATGCTGCCCCTGTGCCGCGACGCGGGCATCGGCGTGATCCCGTGGAGCCCGCTGGCGCGCGGCTTTTTGGGGCGCACGCACGCGCACGCGCTGGACCGGCAGACCGCCCGCGCCAAAAGCGACAATGTCCTGGACATGCAGTTCGGCGATGCCGACCTGGAGACGCTGCGGCGGGTGGAGGAGATCGGGGCGCGGCGCGGCGCCGCCAACGCCCAGATCGCCGTCGCCTGGCTGCTGGCAAAGGGCGTCGCCGCGCCCATTATCGGCGCCTCGAAAATGAGCCACCTGGAGGACGCCATCGCCGCCGCCTCGATCATGCTGACGGACGAGGAGGTGAAATACCTCGAAGAACCCTATCGCCCCAAGCCCGTGGCCGGGAATCTGCGCTGAAGCTCCGGGCCTTCGTGCGGCCGGTGCCGTTCCTCTTTACCGGGCGATCAAAAAGCCGGCGCTTACAGCGGCCACCAGTCGAGCTGGTACTTGTAGTTCGCGTCCGACTCGTCCTGCTTCCAGCCGCCGCCCAGCGCCGAATAAAGGCCGATATTGGCCTCCAGCCGCGCCAGCTTGGTCTGGACCAGCGAATCCTGGGCGGTGAACAATTGCTGCTGGCTGTTCAGCAGCGACAGGATGTCGATGGTGCCTTCGCGATACTGAAGTTCGGAAATGCGGAAGGCTTCGGCGCTGGCCTTCACCTGGTCCTGGATCAGCGTCAACTGCTCGCTGGTGGACTGCACCTGGCCCAGCGAGGTTTCCACATCCGCAAAGGCGCTGAAGACCGCCTTGCGATAGGCGGCGACCAGCTCGGTTTCGAACGCCTTCGCGGAATCGCTTTGCGCCTTCACCCGGCCGCCGTCAAAGATCGACTGGAAGATCGAGGCGCCGATGCTGAACGCCATGTTGGCCGGATTGATCAGGCCGGCCAGCGCGCCGGCGGAATAACCGGCATCGCCGGTCAGGCTAAGGGAGGGGAAGAAGGCGGCGCGCGCCGCATCGACATTGGCGTGGGCCGCGTAAAGCTGTGCTTCGGCCTGGGCGATATCGGGACGGCGCAACAGAAGCTCGGACGGCAGGCCCGGCTTGACCGTGGGCGAGGTGATGCTGTCCAGGTTCTGGCCCTTGACGTCATAGCGTTCCGGCGCCCGGCCCATCAGGATGGCCAGCCCATAGCGGGCTTCCTTTTCCTGCTCGATCAGGCCCGGCAGGCGGGCCTCCTGCTGCGCCAGCACGGCCTGCTGTTCGGCCAGGTCCAGGTTGGAGGACACGCCGCTCGACACCTTGGCCTGGGTGATGGACAGGATGCGCTTGGCGGCATCGACATTGGCGCGGGTGATGGCGATGCGCTCGCGCAGCGCCAGCACGGTGAAATACTGATCGGCGACCTGCGCCTCGATCGAAAGGCCGACGACAGCGGCGTTGTAGCGGCTGGCGCGCAGGTTCTGGCGCGCGGCCTGCAGGTTGAAATATTCGCCGCCGAAGAAGCTTTGCTGGTAGCTGGCCGAAAGCCCCGCCGACCAGGTGTTGAAAGCCGGTCCGTGCGGATGGCCGCCGCCCTTGCGCAGGTAGCCGCCGTTGGCATCCAGCGTCGGCAGCAGCGCCGAGAAGGCCACCGTGTCCTGCGCCTCGGCCTGGATCACGCGGGCGGCAGCCTGGGCGATATCGAGATTTTCCTTCTGCGCGGTCTGCTCCAGTTGCGTCAGCTCGTCGGCCTGGAACGTTGTCCACCAGTCACTCGACGGCCACAGCGGCGCCTGCGGATTTGGCGCGGGCTGCTCGAAGGAGGCGGGCACGTCGCCCGGCCGGTCGAGCGGCGTGGGGTTGGCGGTGCAGGCAGCCA
>DASZQC010000064.1:0-4319 GCA_035549815.1 Dongiaceae bacterium | reverse complement strand
GCAAACAGGCCGAAGCAAGTGGCGCCGCTGCCGCTCAAGCGCGCCAGCACGCAATCCGGCAGCCCCGCAATGGCCGTCAACACGTCGCTGATCGGCGGCGTCACGCTGATCGCCGCCTCGGTCAGATCGTTGCGGCACTCTTGCAGGCACCGCGCAAACTCAAAGAAGTCCCGCGGCGGTTGCGACCATCTGCCAGCGGCCGAGAAACCGCCGCGCCGCGCCTTGAACACCGCCGGCGTTGGCGTCGCGACACGCGGATTGACCAGCAGCAGCCAGGCCTTCGGCAGACCGGTTGCCGGCGCGATCTCCTCGCCGATGCCGCCGACGAAACTTGGCTGGCCGGCGAGGCAGACCGGCACATCGGCGCCGAGCTTGGCGGCGAGCCGCATCAAAGCATCCTCATCCGGCTTGACCCGCCACAGATCGCACAGCGCACGCAAGGTCGCCGCCGCGTCGGCGGAGCCGCCGCCGATGCCTGAGGCGATGGGCAGGTTCTTGGTCAGCCGGATGGCGGCGCCCTGCGTACTGCCGGTCAAGGCTTGCAAGGCGCTGGCCGCGCGCAACACCAGATTGTCCGGCCCATTCTCCAGCCCGGCGGCGAAGGGGCCGTCGATGGCGAGGTCGAGCTTGCCAGCCGCCTGCACCTCGATCGCATCACCTCCCTCGGCGAACACGATCAAACTGTCGAGCAGGTGATAGCCGTCGGCACGCTTGCCGGTGACATGCAGATAGAGGTTGACCTTGGCGCGCGCGAGCATGGAGGCGACGGACCGACGAAGAGATGGATGGAGGACGGCGTCAGCCGCCGGAGGACGAGCTTGAGCCGGCGCTCGGCGTCGCGGCGGGCGCCGCCGGCTGATTGCCCGATTGATCCGGCATGCCTTCTTCCAGCTTCTTCTCGATCGCCGGCAGCAAATCCTCTTCCGGCTTGAAGCTGATGGCGCGCGACCATTGGAAGCGCGCCTCGTTCTTGCGCCCGACCTTCCAATAGGCATCGCCCAGATGGTCATTCAGCACCGGGTCGGTCGGCGCCAATTGCACCGCCTTTTCCAGATTCTTCACCGCCTCGTCATACTGGCCCAGCATGTAATGCGCCCAGCCGAGGGAATCGACGATGAAGCCCTCGTCGGGCCGCGCCTTCACGGCCTTTTCCAGCATCGGCAGCGCCTCGTCCAGGCGCTCGCGCCGCTCGACCCAGGTGTAGGCGAGGTAGTTCAGCACAAAGGGCTCATCGGGCGACAGTTCCAGCGCCTTCAGGAAGTCCCTCTCCGCCGGCGGCCAGTCCTTCGCGCGCTCGTAGGAGATGCCGCGATAATAGAAGAGCTGCCAATCCTCCGGCTCCGGCGTGCCGAGCCGGTCGATGGCGACGCTATAGGCTTTGGCCGCGCCTTTGAAATCCTTGGTCGAGCGCAGCAACTGGCCAAGTTGCTGGGCGGCGGAGATGTCCGTCGGGTCTTCGTCGATCACCTTGCGCAGCATCGCCTCGGCATCGGAATTCTTCTCCTGCAGGCGATAGCATTCGGCGATCGAAAGCTGCGCCGGCCGGTGATAGATCGAATCCCGCTGGATCTGCGAGTAGGCGGCGATGGCCGCGTCCCATTTCTTGATCTGGCGATAGAGATCGCCCAGCGCCACGCGCGCGATGTCGAGCTTGGGGTCGAGGTCGAGCGCCAACTGCGTCATCCACAAGGCGTCGCCGTTGAAGTCGTCGGCCATCAGCTCCATGGCGATCTCGCCATAGGCGATGGCCATGCCTTCCTTGACGCCGGCTATGACCGGGCCGTTGCGCTTGCCGGCCTCGATCTGGCGCAGCATGGCACTGGCGACATCCTCGCCGCGGCCTTGCGCCTGGGTGCGGAAGCGATCGACCATCTCGCGCGCCGCCTGCGTGTTGCCCTGGCGCAGCATCATCTTCACATAGATCTCGGCGAGCTGGGCCGGGATCTGCACGGTGGACTCGAGCGCCTTCTGCAGGCTTTCCACCGCTTTCTTGTCGTCGCCTGCGTGATCATAGATCAGCGCCGCTTGCACCTGATGCAGCAGGTCCGCGCCCTCGACCTGGCTGAGGGCGTTCAACTCGTCCAGCGCCGCCTGCTGGCCGTTGGCGCCAAGCGCGAGCCAGGCGCGCAGCATCGGCCCCGTCACCGACATCAGCCGGTCGTCCGGCAGTTCGCGTGCGGTGGCCAGCGCCGCATCGAACTTGCCCGCGCGCGCGGAGTCCTGGATCAGCGCCACGCTGATCAGCGCCGACTTGAAGCCGGCATCGTGCATGCGCTTGGCCAGCGCCACCGCATCGGCGATGCGGCTGTCGCTCAGCAGCGCGAACAGGGTCTTCTGCGCCAGCGCCGGATCCTTGAGCTCGTCGCCCAGCGCGATGGTCAGCAGATCGGCCGCCGTCCCCATGTCGCGCGCGTCGAACGCGGTGAGGCCGGCGAGATAAGCGCCGGTGACGGTCCAGGAATCCGGGGTGATGGTCGTGCCTTGAACGCCGACATTGCCTTCCGCGTCGGCGACGGCGGTGCTGCCGGGCCGGTTCAGCCCGGCCGGCTCGTCCGGCCCGCAGCCAGTTAGCATGGGGGTCGACAGCAGGGCGGCCATCGCCCCCAGCGTCAAATAAGGCAATCCAAGCCGGCGCAAGGTGCGGTCCGGCTGCTGTTTGCGCGTCAAGCTCTCGGTCATGAAATCCGGGCCGTTTCTCGGAAAAGGGGCATGTCCAAGCCCCAATATAGGAAGCCCAGTCTTAACATTCCCTCACATATTTGGGTAGTTCGGGCCTCCGCCGCCCTCGGGCACCACCCAATGAATATTCTGGGTCGGGTCCTTGATGTCACAGGTTTTGCAGTGGACGCAGTTCTGGGCATTGATCTGCAGCCTGGGATTGGCCCCGTCATTGTCGCGGACGATCTCGTAAACCCCGGCCGGGCAGTAACGTTGCTCCGGCGCATCATAGAGCGCCAGATTGGTGGAAATCGGCACGTCCTTGTTCTTCAGGGTCAGGTGCGCGGGCTGGTTTTCCTCGTGATTGGTGGCGGAGAGGAAAACGGACGACAACCGATCGAAGCTGACAACGCCATCAGGTTTCGGATAGGCGATCTTCGGCATCTCCGATGCTTTTTTGAGCTGCGTGTGGTCCGGCTTGTGGTGGAAGGTCCAGGGCGCCTTGCCGCGGAACAGGAAGGTATCGAGCGCCGAATAGATCAGGCCCGCCCACATGCCCTTATGGAACGAGGGGCGGATATTGCGCACGCCATGGAGCTCGTCCCACAGCCAGGTCTTTTTCAGCGCCTCCGGATAGGCGGTAACTTCGGCGCCGGCGGCATCGCCCGCCTTCAGCCGCGGGTAGATCGCCTCGGCCGCCGTCATGCCGGACTTCATCGCCGTATGCGTGCCCTTGATCTTCGGCACGTTCAAGAAGCCGGCGGTGCAGCCGATCAGCACGCCGCCCGGAAAGGTCAGCTTGGGGATCGACTGGAAGCCGCCCTCGTTGATCGCGCGCGCGCCATAGGCGATGCGGCGGCCGCCTTCGAAGATCGGGCGGATTGACGGATGCTGCTTGAAGCGCTGGAACTCTTCGAACGGCGACAGATGCGGGTTCGCGTAATCGAGGCCGATGACGAAGCCGACCGCGACCTGGTTGTTCTCCAGGTGATAGAGGAATGAGCCGCCATAGGTGCCGCTGTCCATCGGCCAGCCGATCGTGTGGGTGATCTTGCCCTGGCTGTGCTTGGCCGGGTCGATCTCCCACAGCTCCTTGATGCCGATGCCGAAGGTCTGCGGGTCGCACTCTTCGCGCAGGCGGAACTTCTCGAACAGGCCCTTGGTGAGCGAGCCGCGGCAACCTTCGGCGAAGAAGGTCTGCTTGCCGTGCAGTTCGACGCCGCGGGTGAAATTGGCGGTCGGCTGGCCGTCCTTGCCGATGCCCATGTCGCCGGTCGCCACGCCTTTGACCGCGCCGTTCTCGTCATAGAGCACTTCGGCGGCGGCAAAGCCGGGATAGATCTCCACGCCCAGAGCTTCCGCCTGCTGGCCCAGCCAGCGCACGAAATTGCCGAGCGAGATGATGTAATTGCCGTGATTGTTCATCTGCGGCGGGGTCGGCAGCTTGATCGACCCGCTTTGGGTCAGCAGCAGGAAATGGTCTTCCTTGGCCGGCGTGTTCAGCGGCGCGCCCTTGTCCTTCCAGTCCGGGATCAGCTCGTTGAGGCTGCGCGGCTCCAGTACGGCACCCGAGAGGATATGGGCGCCGATCTCGGCTCCCTTTTCGATCACGCAGACGGAGACGTCGTGCTCCTGCTCGGCCGCGAGCTGCTTAAGGCGGA
>DASZQC010000063.1:0-6769 GCA_035549815.1 Dongiaceae bacterium | reverse complement strand
CGGCGCCGCTGGCGCGGGACGCGGCGGTTGCTGCCGGTGTTACCATCAATGCCTTGGCGATCCTGCAGGACGGACGACTGGGGCCGGAGGGGCGGCCCTGGCTGGTCGAGACCTATGAGCGAACCATTATCGGTGGTTTCGGCGCCTTTGCCCACGCGGCCAACAGCCGGGCCGATTTTGCGCGGGCTTTGCGCGAGAAAATGGTTCTGGAGATTTCGGAAACCGAGCCGTTCCCCAGGCGCATCGGAACGCCCGGATAAAAGAATAGGCCCAAATGTGGCAGTGCAGCGTGACGCCATTGACGCCGCATGCACCGCCCTGCACATTAGCGCCGGGCTTTACGTCAAAAAGACAAAAACAGAATAAATTCTTGCGGGGGACATGATGGTCTCGGCTGTTGCCGTAGAGGCCAAGAACGTCACGAAAGTATTCGGCGCGGGGCAGGACGGTGTTCGCGCCCTCGATGGGGTCAGCGTCACCATCCGGGAGAATGAATTTTTCACGCTGCTCGGCCCGTCCGGCTGCGGCAAGACGACACTACTGCGCCTGATCGCGGGCTTCGAGTTTCCGACCGATGGCGAGATCCTGCTCTATGGCCAGGATATCGCGCCGCTGCCGCCCCACAAGCGGCCCGTCAACACGGTCTTCCAGAGCTATTCGCTCTTCCCGCATATGACGGTCGGTCAGAATATCGGCTTCGGGCTGGAGATGCTGGGCAAGCCGAAGGCCGAGGTCGACAAGCGTGTCACCGATATGCTGCGTCTGGTGCGGATGGAAGAGCTCCGCAACCGCAAGACCAGTCAGATCTCCGGCGGCCAGCAGCAGCGCGTGGCATTGGCACGCGCCCTGGCGCCGCAGCCAAAAGTGCTGCTGCTCGACGAGCCTTTGTCCGCGCTCGATTACAAGTTGCGCAAGGACATGCAGATCGAGCTGAAGCGGCTGCAGCACGAGACCGGCATCACCTTCATCTTCGTGACCCATGACCAGGAGGAAGCCCTGACGATGTCGGACCGCATCGCGGTGATGTCGAAGGGGCATATCCTGCAGGTTGGCGCCCCGCGCGATATCTACGATCACCCCGCCGAGCGCTTCGTCGCCAACTTCATTGGCGAGACCAACTTCCTGCAGGCGGAACTGGCGGGCACCGGCGGCGGCAAGGCCAATGTGCGACTGAGCTGCGGTGGCGCGGTTGTCGCGGCCACCTTGCCGCAGGGCTTCACGCCGAAAGACAAGGTGACGATCGTGGTGCGGCCGGAGCATGCGCAGATCGTCGCCAACGCCACGGCGGCTCAACTCAGCGGCAAGCTGGAGAACGTGGTCTATTTCGGCACCGACACGCACTTCCACGTGCGGCTGCCGGACGGCGGGGAGTTCATCGTGCGTCAGCAGAACAGCCGCACCAGGCCGAACAGCCTTGCGCCCGGCGACCAAGCGGGAATCCTGATCGACGATAATTCTGCCCAGGTGCTGAGGGACTGATGCCCAATCGCGCCAGCGAGATTGCTTCGCAGGCGGTCGTCCGCGAGACCCGCCGGCGATGGCTGCTGTCCACGCCCGCGCTGCTGATCGTGTTCTTCGCCGCCGCCGGTCCGCTGCTGGTGGTCCTGCTCTATTCCTTCATGGTCAAGGGCGACTACGGCGACGTCAAATACTGGCAGTTCTCGACGGACGGCTGGTTCTCGGTCTTCCTGCAGCGCGATATCTTCGACGACACGATCACCATCGCCGATGCGCACGTTGCGATCTTCTGGCGTTCGATCAAGTTGTCGATCATGACCACGGGCCTGACGCTGATCTTCGGCTTCCCGACCGCCTATTTCATCGCGACGCGGCCGGAGAGCCGGCGCGACCTGTGGCTGTTCCTCATCACCATTCCGTTCTGGACCAACCTGCTGATCCGCACCTACGCCATGCAGGAGGTGATCCGGAACGAAGGCGTCATCAACACCGCGCTGATGCTGACCGGAATCATCAATAGCCCGATCCAGATCATGTACACCGATGTCGGCATCCTGTTCGGCATGGTCTATGTCTATCTGCCGTTGATGGTGCTGCCGCTCTATGCCAGCATGGAGAAGCTCGACTTCCGCCTGATCGAGGCCGGCTACGATCTCTATGCCAATTCGTGGCAGGTGCTGCGCCGCGTGATCGTCCCGCTGGTGAAGCCGGGAATCATCGCCGGCTCCATCCTGGTGTTCATCCCTTCGCTCGGCGCCTATGTCACGCCGCGCGTGCTGGGCGGCGGCAAGAACATGATGCTCGGCAACCTGATCGAGCTGCAGTTCGGCCAGGGCCGCAACTGGCCGCTCGGCTCGGCGATCTCGATCACCCTGATGGCTATCGTCATGGTGGCGCTGCTGGTCTATGTCCGCAACGTGTCCAGAACGGGGGCGCGGCATGGCTAGGCGTTTCAACATCCGGCGGCAGCCCGGCTTCACCACGATCGCGATGATCTGCTTTTTCCTGCTGTATCTGCCGATCGCCACGCTAGTTGTGTTCGCGTTCAACGCCGGATCATCCCTGGCCGTGTGGGAAGGCTTCTCGTTCCAATGGTTCCAGTCCGCTTGGAACAACGCGCAGGTGCAGGAGGCGGCCGTGCGCTCGCTGGTCATCGCGATCAGCGCCGCATCGCTCGCCACCGTTACGGCGACCATGGCGGCGCTGGCGACCACCCGCACGGAGCCCTATCGCGGCCTTACCTTCAAATACGCGCTCATCAACCAGCCGCTGATGGTGCCGGAGATCGTCACCGCGGTGGCCCTACTGATCGTGTTCTCGCGCATCAAGGTTTGGACCGGCTATTCCGGGCTGGGCTACCTGATCACGGCGCATACCGCCTTCTGCATCCCGTTCGCCTATCTGCCGATCCGCGCCCGCCTGGAAAGCATGGACCTGACGCTGGAGCGCGCGGCGGCCGATCTCTACGCCACGCCCTGGAAGACGTTCCAGCGCGTGACCTTGCCCCTGCTGTGGCCCGGCATCCTGGCGGGCTTCATGCTGGCGTTCGTGATCTCGCTCGACGACGTCGTCATCACCGAGTTTGTGAAGTCCGGCGGCCAGGAGACGCTGCCGACCTACATGCTCGGCCAGTTGCGGCGCATCGTCACGCCCGAGATCAACGCGATTTCAACGGCGTTCTTGGCGCTCTCGATCCTGAGCGTAACGGCCTTCTTCTTCATCAACAGAAAGAAGGTCTAAATGTTCGTGCAACGGAGGAGAATAGAATGAACTGGAAGCTGACGACCGCTGTCGTCGGCGCGGCCATGCTAGCTTCGGCGAGCATGGCGCAGGCCGACGGCGAGCTCAACATCTACAACTGGGGCAACTATACCAGCCCCGAGATGATCAAGAAGTTCGAAGACACCTACAAGGTGAAGGTCACCATCACGGACTACGATTCCAACGACGCCGCGCTGGCTAAGGTCCGCGCCGGCGGCCATGGTTTCGACATCGTGGTGCCGTCGGCTAACTTCGTGCCGATCTGGATCAAGGAGGGCTTGCTGCTCGAGGCCCGTCCCGACCAGATGGAGAACTTTAAGAACGTCGATCCGCGCTGGGTGGACGTCGACTGGGATCCGGGCCGGCACTATACCGTTCCTTACCAGTGGGGCTTGACCGGTATCATCGTCGACACCTCGCTCTACAAGGGCGACATCAACACCTCCGCCATCTTCCTCGATCCGCCGGCCGAGTTGGTCGGCAAGGTCAACGTGGCGCCGGAAATGAACGACGTGATGTTCACCACCATCAAGTATTTCGGCGGCGACTGGTGCACCACCGACAAGGATACGCTGGTGAAGGTGCGCGACAAGCTGAAGGAAGCGAAGCCGAAGTGGATCGCGATGGATTACGGCGTGATCGAGAAGTTCGCCAGCCGTGACTTCGGCGCGGCGTTCTACTGGAATGGCGCCGCCGTGCGTTCGCGCAAGGCGAACCCGGACGTGAAGTTCGGCTATCCGAAGGAAGGCTTCCCCTACTTCATGGACAGCGTCGCGATCCTCAAGGATGCCAAGAACGTCGACAACGCCAAGCTGTTCATGAACTTCATCATGGACCCGGAGAATGCCGCCATGATCTCGGCGTTCGCCAACTATGCCAACGGCATCATGGGCTCCGACAAGTTCATGCCGGCCGACATGAAGGACGCACCCGAGCTGGTGGTGCCGAAGGAGTTCGAGGCCGCCGGCGAGTTCCTGAAGCCGTGTGCGCCGGAGGTCAACGATCTCTATACGAAGATATGGACCGAAGTGCTGAAGTAAGCCTTGTCCTCGAAGCCCCGGCAGATCCTCTGCCGGGGCTTTTCCTTTGACATGAATGCAGGACGCCCATCATGAGCGATCTCGATCTCTGCTACTTGACTGCGACCGAAGCGCTGGAAAAGTTCCGCGCCCGCAAACTGTCGCCTGTCGAATTGCTGACCGCGATGATCGCGCGCGCGGAAAAGATCCAGAAGAAATACCGCCCCTTCACCTACACGCATTTCGACGAGGCGCTGGACGGGGCGCGCAAGGCGGAAGCGAAATACGCGAAGTCCGGCGCGCGCCTGGGCGCGCTTGAAGGCCTGCCGGTCGCGATCAAGGACGAGAGCTACATCAAGGGCAAGCCGACCTCGTTCGGGTCGCTCATCCACAAGGATTTCGTCGCCGAGACGACGTCGCCCAACAACGCGCGCATCTTGAAGGCCGGCGGCATCGTGCATGCGCGCACCGCCACGCCGGAATTCTCCTGCTCCTCCGCGACCTGGACCAAGCTCTGGGGCGTCACGCGCAATCCCTGGAACCCGAAATTCACGCCGGGCGGCTCGTCGGGCGGCGCGGGCGCCAGCCTGGCGGCGGGCACCAGCGCCATCGCCACCGGATCGGACATCGGCGGCTCGATCCGCATTCCATCCTCCGCCTCGGGCGTCGTCGGCTTCAAGCCGCCCTACGGCCGAAATCCCGACGATCCGCCGTTCAACCTCGATCCCTATTGCCACACCGGCCCGATGGCGCGATCGGTGGCCGACGCGATCCTGCTGCAGAACGTGATGTGCGGACCGAGCCCCACCGACATCGCCAGCCTGCGGCCCAAGCTGCGCCTGCCGACCAGCTACAAGCCGATCAAGGGCTGGAAGATCGCCTATTCGATCGATCTCGGCTTCTACGAGGTGGACAAGGATGTCGCCGCCAACACCAAGGCGGCGCTCGACGTGTTCCGCTCCCTCGGCGCGACGGTGGAGGAAGTCGATCTCGGCTGGACCATCGAGGTGCAGCATGCGGCGGTCGACCATCTCGACCATCTGTTCGGCGCGTCGATCGCCAAGGCGCTGAAGAAGCACAGCAAGCTGCTGACGCCTTACGCGCGCGAGTTTGCCAAGACCGGCGCCAAATCGACGCCCGCCAAGTTCCTGCACGCCATGGAGGTTGCGGCCCAGGCCTATATGCCGCTGGGCGCGATCCTGGAGAAGTATGACGTGCTGATCTGCCCGACCACGGCGCTGCCGGCGGTACGAGCGGACTTCGACCCAAGCGTCCACGAGGTGCGGATCAACGGTAAGAAGCTGAAGGATGCTCCGGTCATCGCCTGGTGCATGACGCCGCCCTTCAATATGCTGAGCCGCTGCCCGGTCCTGTCCGTGCCCACCGGCCACGCCAAGAACGGCGTGCCGACCGGCATGCAGATCGTCGGCCGCACTTACAGCGACGCCGACGTCTTCCGCGCCGGCATGGCGTATGAGACGGCGGTGGGCGGGTGGTACCGGACCAGCGCTGGCCGTCCGTCGCTTTAAGTGGTCACGCGATCAGCAACTCCACGTCCGCGCCTTCGAACGTCGCGGCCAGGTCGGCGGGCGGCGCTGCGTCGGTGACCACTAGGTCCACCTCCGCCAGCGGGCAGGCCGCGATCAGGCCCTTGGCGGAGAATTTGCTGTGGTCGGCGGCGACGATGACGCGCTCGGCGCGCTCGACCAGGACGCGGCAGACCTCCACCTCGCACATGTGATGGTCCATCACCCCGAATTCGCGGCTGATGGCGGCGGCGGAGAGGATCGCGGTTTCGGCGCTGAACTGGCCGAGATAGGCGAGGCAGGCGGGGCCATAGGCGGCGCAATCGTCGGCGCGCACTTCGCCGCCGGCCAGGAACACGCGGTTGCCTTCGCCCGGTGCCAGCATCTGCGCGATGGGCGCGGAGATGGTGACCACCGTCAGGTTGCGGTGGCCGCGCAGCGCCTCGGCCACGTACATCGTGGTGCTGCCGCTGTCGATCAGCAGGGATTCGCCGTCCTTGATCTCCTTGGCAATGGCCTGGGCGATGCGCTTCTTGGCGCCCATGTTGGCGGCCATGCGCCGCTGCAGCGGCTCGTCGTCGCGGTTCTCCGGCCACAGCACGTTGCCGTGCTGCTTCACCACCACGCCTTTGGCGGCCAGCGCGCGCACGTCGCGGCGGATGGTCTCGGTGGAGACCTCCAGCGCTTCGGCCAAGGCGCTGACGCTCAGCAGGCGATCGCGCCGCAACCGTTCCACGAGCTGCTCCTGCCGGGAGTTGAGACGCAGCGAGGTCCAGCCTTCGTCCGATGCCATAGCGATTCCTCTGGGCGAATCCTTAGCCTATTCCGGCGCTGGCGGCGAGGCCCAAGCGGCGGCGGAAACGGTCGGCGCCGGCGCGCAGCAGCCGGTCCGCGACGATACCAAGGAAAGCGACGCACAGGCCGGCAACGATGCCGCGCCCAGTATCGACCTTGGTCAGGGCTATGTATACCTCCTGGCCCAAATCGCGCGTGCCGACCAGGGCC
>DASZQC010000062.1:0-1728 GCA_035549815.1 Dongiaceae bacterium | reverse complement strand
ACGCTCGTTCTTGGCATCTGGCACGGGCTGCTGCCATGGGCGGCCGACTATCCGAAATTCGCCACCCTGCCGCTGGCGAAGGCGATCACCGATCTGTTCAAGGCGATCATCGACCCGCTTATGCCGATCACGCGCGGCATCTCCGCAGTGCTACAGGTACCGCTGGATTTCGCCATCGCGCTGCTGGCCAAAGGCTTCAAGCTCGGCGACGGCGCGGACGCCACGATCATCCCCCGCCTGTCCTGGGTCGGCATCCTGGCCGTGGTGACTTTGATGGGCCATGCGTTCGGCGGGCGACGCACGGCGATCGTCACCTTCCTCTGCTTCGCCTATCTCGCCTTGTTCGGCCAATGGGACCGGGCGATGCTGACCCTGGCGCTGGTCGTGGTCTGCGTCCCGGTCGGCGTTATCCTCGGCCTAGTCATCGGCATCGCCGCCTATCGCAGCGCGCGCTTCGACATCTACGTCGTGCGGCCCGGACTGGATCTGCTGCAGACCGTGCCGGCCTTCGCCTACATCATCCCGATCCTGTTCCTGTTCGGCTTCACGCCGGTGACGCCGCTGATCGCCACCGTCGCTTTCGCCATGCCGCCGATGGTGCGCGCCACGACGCTGGCGCTGCACCGCGTGCCGGCGGAGATCCAGGAATTCGGCGCCATGGCGGGCTGCACACGGTGGCAGAAGCTGTGGCGCATCCTGTTGCCCAGCGCCAAGCCGACGTTGATGATCGGCGTCAACCAGGTGATCATGCTGACGCTCAACATGGTCATCATCGCCTCCATGGTCGGCGCCGACGGCCTCGGTTACGATGTTCTGTTCGCCATGCGCGGCCAGAAGATCGGCGCCGGGCTGGAAGCCGGTCTGGCGATCACCGCGCTCGCCATCGCGCTGGACCGGTTGAGCCAGGCGGCGGCCGACAGCAAAGTGGAGCTTTATCGTCCAGGCACGCCCTTCTATCAGCGCCGTCCCTATCTGCTGACCGGTGTCGCCGTCCTGTTGGTGACCACGTTGATCGGGCTGTTTGTGCCGAACTTCGCCGGAGTGCCGAAGGAGTGGACCATCACCACCGCGCCGATCTGGGGCGCGCTGGTCGAGACGATCAACAAGAACTACTTCGACTATTTCGAGGCCGTGCGCGTCGCCTTGCTGATCTGGGTGCTGAATCCCATCAAGCTGTCGCTGCTGGAACTGCCCTGGCTGGCCGCGGTCTTGCTTGCCGCCTTCGCCGGCTATCGCCTGCGCGACTGGCGGCTGGGCCTGCTGGCGGGGTTGATGATCGCCTTCCCGGCGGTGGTCGGGCTGTGGGACAAGGCGATGATCACGGTCTATCTCTGTGCCATCTCGGCGCTCATCTCCTGCCTGATCGGCATTCCGCTCGGCGTCATCGCCACCCGCAATGTCTGGTTCGACCGGGTGCAGCAGGTCGTGGTCGATACGCTGCAGACCCTGCCCTCCTTCGTCTACCTCATCCCGGTGGTGATGCTGTTCCGGGTCGGCGACGTCACCGCGCTGATCGCCATCGTCGCCTTCGCGGTGACACCGGCGATCCGCTACACGATCCACGGCATCCGCCAGGTGCCGCCGCATTTGATCGAGGCGGCAATCGCCACGGGCTGCACGCGGCGGCAGATCCTGTGGCGCGTGCAGTTGCCGCTGGCGCTGCCGGAGATCATGCTGGGCGTCAACCAGACCATCCTGTTCGCCTTGTCGATGCTGGTGATTACGGCC
>DASZQC010000061.1:0-6088 GCA_035549815.1 Dongiaceae bacterium | reverse complement strand
GGAACTCTACAAGCATTTCGGCATTACCGCCGCGGCGGTGGTCGAGAAGGTCAAGGCGAAGCTCTGATCGTCGCATCGAGGGCAATTCACCTAAGGACAAAAGAGGAAAGAATGAGCGTCAAGGTTGCCATCAACGGGTTCGGTCGCATCGGTCGGCTGGTGCTGCGTGCCATCATGGAAAGCGGCCGCAAGGACATCGAAGTGGTCGGCATCAACGATCTCGGCCCGGTCGAGACCAATGCCCACCTGTTCCGCCACGACACGGTGCACGGCAAGTTCCCCGGCATCGTCCGCACCAAGGGCGACCAGATGGATGTCGGCCAGGGCTGGATGAAGGTGACCGCGGAGCGTGACCCGGCGAAGCTGCCGTGGAAGGCGCTGGGCGTCGAGATCGCGCTGGAATGCACCGGCCTGTTCACCGCCAAGGACAAGGCGGCCGCGCACCTGGCCGCCGGCGCCAAGCGCGTGCTGATCTCCGCCCCCGGCACCGACAGCGACCTGACCGTGGTCTATGGCGTCAATCACCAGAAACTGAAGAAGGCGCACAGGATCGTCTCCAACGCCTCCTGCACCACCAACTGCCTGGCGCCGGTGGCGTTCGTGCTGAACAAGGCGATCGGCATCGAGCACGGCTTCATGACGACGATCCACTCCTACACCGGCGACCAGCCGACGCTCGACACCATGCACAAGGACCTCTACCGCGCCCGCGCGGCGGCCTTGAACCTGATCCCGACGACGACGGGCGCCGCCAAGGCCGTCGGCCTGGTGATGCCGGAGCTCGAAGGCAAGCTGCACGGCACCTCGATCCGCGTGCCGACGCCGAACGTCTCGCTGGTGGATTTCAAGTTCGTCGCCAAGAAGCCCACGACCAAGGAAAAGGTCAATGCGGCGATCATCAAGGCCGCGAACGGCCCGCTGAAGGGTATCCTCGCCACGAACGAGGAACCGTTGGTGTCGATGGACTTCAACCACAATCCCGCCAGCTCCACCTTCGACCTGTCGCAGACCACGGTCATCGACGGCACCTTCGTGCGCGTGCTGTCCTGGTACGACAACGAATGGGGCTTCTCCAACCGCATGGGCGACACCGCGGTGGCGATGAGCAAGCTGGGCTAAGCCGCCCAATGGCATGAGGCTGGTGCGATGACGGCTGAGGTCAAGACCCGCGCCGTCGTCGCCAACCTGGACGAAGCCCGCGCCGCCATCGAAGCGGCACGATCACGCGGCGTCGCCGTGGAGTTGGAAAGCCCGCGCGACGCCGCAAGCACGTACGGCGTCCTGTGGTTCGCCGAGTTGAACCGCCTGCTGGCCGCCGAATTTCCCGATGATGGCTTCGTGCTGACCCTGGATTGCGGCGACCGCGCCGACCTGGGGCATGCGGCGCTGGTTGAGGGGCTGAAGCGCATCCGCTTCCGCGGGCATCAGGATGCCGGGCGCGCCCTCCGCGATATCGCCGCCCAGCTTGACGCCGAGGTGCGGGAATGAGCGCGCGCCTGGTACCAGAGCTGCTGGTGTCGGATTTCCCAGCCAGCCTGGATTTCTATGTGCGCCTGATCGGCTTCGCCGTGCGCTACGACCGGCCGGCGGAGAAGTTCGCCTATCTCGATCTCGACGGCGTCGAGATCATGATCGAGCAGGAGACCGACTTCTGGCTGACCGCGAAACGCGAGAAGCCGTACGGCCGGGGCATCAATCTGCAGATCGAAACGACTGATCTCGATGGCATCCTGGCGCGCCTCTCGGCGGCGGGCGTTCCTTTGTTCCGTCCGGTGGAAGAAGCCTGGTATCGCGCCGGCGATCGCTATGCCGGCAACCGCCAGTTCCTGGTGCAGGATCCGGACGGCTATTTGCTCCGTATGTTCCAGGACCTCGGCGAGAGTGCGGCACCTACGTCCGGACGCATTGTCGGATAGGATGCTGCCATGTCTTGCTTACCAGCACCCTACATTGATCGTCATCACCGGGCGAAGACCCGGTGATCCAAGCTTTTCGGCGCGGCACAAAGGAATTTGGATTGCCGGGTCAAGGCCCGTCGGCGAAGGCCGACATTCGTCGGCCCGGCAATGACGGGAAAATAGAAATCTCGAGAGGAACGCGATGTACAAGCTCTATGGCGTGAAGAAGTGGGGATCTCTGGCGCCGCAATGCGTGTTGGCTGAACTGGGCATCCCGCATGAGATGGTGTGGCTGTCGGCGGAGGATCGGTGCGGCTCCTATCGCCGGATCAATCCGCTGGGCTACGTGCCGACACTCATGTTGGCCGACGGCCGGCTGGTGCATGAGAGCTCGGCGATCGTCATTCATCTGACCGACGCGCATCCCAGCGATCTGGCGCCGCGGCCGGGCACGCCGGACCATGCGCTTTATCTGTCGTGGATGACGTGGCTCAATGCCGAAATCTATTCCACGATGAACGCCGCCGAGTTCCTGGAGAACGAGGACAACAAGGTCGGCGATGCCGCCTCCCGCGCCGCGCTGGCCCAGGCGGTCCGCGCCAAGGTCGACGGCCTGTTCGACATCGTCGAGCGGCACCTGGGCGAAAGCGGCGGCTTCATGCTGGGCAAGGAGCCGAGCGCCGCCGACATCTACATGATGATGGTGACTTTGTGGGTCACGCCCAACCGCCAGACCCTCTATGCGCGCTGCCCGCGTATCGGCCGGGTGGTCGCGGCGGTGAACGCGCGACCGGCAACGGCGCGGGTCCTGGTCGAGAACGGGCTTTGACGGCCGTCAGGTACCCAGGATCTCGTGCAGCTTCCGCGCCAGGTCCTGCTTGCGATAGGGCTTGCTGAGGAACAGCCCGCGATCCTTCAGCCGTGCGTCATTCAGCAGCGCGCTGCCGGAATAGCCCGACGTGAACAACAGCTTCAGCTCCGGCCGCAGCTTCAAGGCGGCCTCCGCCAGCTCCGCGCCGTTCATGTCCGGCATGACCAGATCGGTGAACAGCAGGTCGACATGCAATTGCGGGTCAGCCAGGAGTTCCAGCGCGCGCTGCGGCCGGTCCGCCTCGATCACCTTGTAGCCGAGCTCGCGGAGCTGCTTACTGACCACGTTGCGCACCCCGTCATTGTCCTCGACCACCAGGATGCTCTCGTCGCGCGGCACATCGATATGCGTGGGCACGGAGGCCGTGGGCAAGGTGCCGACTTCGGCGGCGCGCGGCAGATAGATGCGGACGATCGTGCCGTGGCCGACCTCGCTATAGATCTTGATGTGGCCCTGCGACTGCTTGACGAAGCCGAACACCATGCTGAGGCCGAGGCCGGTGCCCTGGCCGATCTCCTTGGTGGTGAAGAACGGCTCGAACACCTGGGCCAGGATTTCCGGCGACATGCCGATTCCGGTGTCCGACACTTCGAGCAGCACATATTCGCCCGGCACGGCCTCGGGATTGGCGGCCGCATAATCGGCATCCAGCTCGGTGTTCTTTGTCTCGATGGTCAGACGCCCGCCCTTCGGCATCGCGTCGCGCGCATTGGTGGCAAGATTGGCGATCGCCGTGCTCAATTGCGCCGAATCGATCATCACCGGCCACACGTCGGGCGCGGTGATCAGGACCACTTCGATGTGCTCTTCCAGGATGCGCTCCAGCAGGCGGGTCATCCCGACCACGAGTTCATTGACGGCCACGATCTTCGGCGCCAGCGGCTGGCGGCGCGCGAAGGCCAATAGCTGCCGGGTCAGCTCGGCGCCGCGCTCGCTGGCCTGCAGGGCCTCCTCGACCAGGACCTTGCCCTCGGCGTCGTCGCCGATCCGGTCGTTCAGCAGGTCCAGATTGCCGATCACCACGGCGAGCAGATTGTTGAAATCGTGCGCCATGCCGCCGGTCATGTTGCCGATGGCTTCCATCTTCTGCGCCTGATGCAACTGCTCGCTGGTGCGCTTGAGCTCGCGGGTGCGCGCCTCGACGATCGCTTCCACCTGACGCCGGCGAATGCCCAGGCGGCCCAGATAGGCGACCAGCCATGCGGTCAGCAGCAGCCCCGACACCAGCCACACCCACGCGGCCCGCGACCGCAGCTCTCCGACCACCTGCGGCGAGAAATCGTATGTCAGATCCCAGTGCTGGTCGAAGACGACGAACTCGCGCGCCACGCGGAGCGCAGGCGGCGCATCGTCGGAGGGCACGCCGATCTCGACGCGTCGCGCCGTGGGCGAATAGTAGGCGACGGCGGCACCGAGGGAGTCGTCCTGATGTTCATGGGAGACGGCAAATCGCAACGTCTCGACCATTTCCGGCGTGTCGGCGATCGCCGCATTCAACATGGCGATCAGGTCATAATTGCCGGTGGCGTAGCCCCGCAGCCGCGCACGCCGGTCCTCCACCGTGTCGGGAACGTCAAGGCTGTCATAGACCGGCCAATAGACGATGTAGACCAGCTCGCTCCCGGTCGGCGCGATGGGGCGAACCGGCTTGGTCGCCGACAGCACGCCCATGTCGCGGGCGCGCTCCATCGGGATGCGCCGATCGTCGAGCCTGCCGAGGGCGATGCCCAAGGTGCTCAGATTGTCGTTGAAGCGCGCTTCGAACAGGACGGGAAAATACTCGGGGCGATCCATCAGCGGCTGGCGCTTGAAGTCCGCCGAGATGTCCGACATCCGGTAGTCCTTCAGGCCGAGCGCGCGTGCGCCCGCCTCGAACCCGAAGACGTCCTTTTGCTTGACCCGCGGCGCCCATTGCAGCGAATTGATGTGGCTGAGGCCGTGCCGGGCGTGGGCCGCGACCTGTTGAAATTCGTTGGGCCGAAGGAACTGGTTGGCCGTCATTGCGATGGCGACATTCTCGACCGGATTTCCGGTCAGCCGGACCTTCGCCTCGAGGTCACGCGTTCGCCAGTCGGCGCGAAACTCCAGGATATTGCGGACCCGGTCCATGTCGGCGCGTTCTGCGAGCCAGAACGCACAACAGGAAAGCACGATACCGACGATGCCCGCCGCGAGCGGCGCGAGCCATTCTTTGCGCGACAACCTGAAAATGCCTCTGATGTAAGACCCGCTCGTGGCCGACAACCGATCTTCCGCCACCTTAGCCTGCCGATGACTGAGGTGTCACCCAGGCAAAACTCGCCGGCGCGCTTCCTCAAATGCGCTGAAACAATCCGGGATAATCGACAACAAAGCCTTCTTCATCGACCGAAATGTCGGCGGTGAAATCGATATCGACGCCTCGGAAGCGCCAGAACCGGTCGCCCAGCCGCGTGTAGCGCTGCGGCCCGGCGCGCAGGCTGAGATCGGGCGCCAGGACATAGGCGACCTTGATATCGGCGCCCTCGCCCACCGGCAGGCCCAGGCGCCGGATCGGCAAGGTATTGGTCGCCGGCGTCAGCGAGAGATCGACGTCGATGCAACCATCCAGCGCCGGGATCCAGGTGCCGCCGGCATCGCTCCAGCGGCCGATGCCGTTGGCCGAAATCTCCAGCGCGCGATCGCGATTGGCGATCTCCACCCGCACACGGCGCGTACGCCACGCGGTATCCGTTTCGACGACATAGGAAGCTTCGATGCCGGCGCCGTCCTGGCTGGCGACGATCCTGCCGCGCAGCGCATGGCCGCTTGACGTTGCTTCATGCTCGAAGAGCTCGCTGCCCGATCCCTGATCGGGCAGCCAGTTCCAGCGCCAGCTCCGTTGCGTCATTGAACCTCGATCTTGATCACCTGCCAGATGGCCTTCGACTGGAACGCCTCGTTGTCGATCTCAGGCTTCTCGCGGAACGGCCACATGACGAAATAGGGACCGAAATCGTGGCCGATCAGCGTCTCGCCGTCCACTTCCACCGCCAGGATCGGGTTGTGCTGCGCCATTTCATCAGCAGTGATGGTGACCTGGTAGTCGTCGAGCGCCGTCAGCTTGGCGTCCTTACCCGCGGCGCGCGCGGCCGCCAGCACGTCGGCCAGCGACGGGCCACGGAACCGGCCGGGCTTTGGGAAGTTGGTTGGCTGCTCCGTCAGCTCGCGCTGCGGCAGGGCCTGCAATTGCTCCGGGGTGAGAATCATCTCGCCGGCCGGGCCGACGATGGCCAAATTGCCATCCTGCGCGGCGGCGGCACCGGCCATCAGCGGCGCCAGCAACAAACAGATCACAGCG
>DASZQC010000060.1:0-11718 GCA_035549815.1 Dongiaceae bacterium | reverse complement strand
AGGCCGAGATTTCGCCCCGCGGCACGCGCTGGGCCCATTGCAGGGAATTCACATGATCGAGCCCGCGGTGGGCGCGCGCGGCGAGACGCTTGAACTCCTCGACGTCGAAGCGCAGCCCGGCGGCCATGGCGATGGCGACATTCTCGACCGCGCCGCCGCTTTGCCGGATCTTCGCCTCGAGGTCGCGGGTGCGCCAGTCAGCCCGGAACTCGAGGATGTTGGCGATGCGCTCCGCATCCGCGCGCTGCGCCGACCAGAACGCCAGGAACGAGAGCGTGAGTCCGACCAGTCCGACCGCGATGGGTGCAATCCAGGTTCTTGGCAGAGTTCGAACCTCGTCCTTCAACTCCGGCAAGGGACCTCTCTCGATTGCGGCGCGCCTGATGGCCGCCGCCACTCTAACCGCTAAACGCGCGCCAAGTCACCAGCTTGCGGCGACGCGCTAGATCGCGCGGCGAAACAGCCCGGGATATTCGACGACGAAGCCCGCCTCATCGACGGAGATGTCCGCTGTGAAATCGATGTCGAGGCCGTTGAAGCGCCACAGCCGGTCGCCGAGCCGGGTGTAGCGCTGCGGCCCGGCGCGCAAGGTGAGATCGGGCGCCAGGATATAGGCGACCTTGATCTCGGTGCCCTCGCCCACCGGCGGGTTGAGGCGGCGGATCGGCAGGGTGTTGGTCGCCGGGGTGAGCGAAATATCGGCATCGATGCAGCCATCGAGCGCCGGTATCCAGGTGCCGCCGGCATCGCTCCAGCGGCCGATGCCGTTGGCGGTGATCTCCAGTAGCCGCTTAGGATTGGCGATCTCCACCCTCACGCGGCGTGTGCGCCACGCGGCATC
The DNA here is from genome assembly GCA_035549815.1 of Dongiaceae bacterium. Classification (GTDB taxonomy): domain Bacteria; phylum Pseudomonadota; class Alphaproteobacteria; order Dongiales; family Dongiaceae; genus Dongia_A. The sequence continues at coordinate 10,877 of DASZQC010000060.1, read as the reverse complement.
GGCTTCGACGACATAGGCGGCTTCGATGCCGGCGCCGCCCAGATTGGCGACGACCCTGCCACGCAGCACGTGGCCGGTTGGCGAGGATTCATACTCGAAGAGTTCGCTGCCCGATCCCTGATCGGGCAGCCAGTCCCAGCGCCAGCTCCGTTGCGTCATTGAACCTCGATCTTGATCACCTGCCAGATGGCCTTCGCCTGGAACGCCTCGTTGTCGATCTCGGGCTTCTCGCGGAACGGCCACATGACGAAATAGGGGCCGAAATCGTGACCGATCAGCGTCGCGCCGTCCAGTTCGAGCGCCAGGATCGGATTGTGCTGCGCCATTTCGTCAGCCGTGATGGTCACCTGGTAATCGTCGAGCGCGGTCAGCTTGACGTCCTTGCCGGCGGCGCGCGCCACCGTCAGCACATCGGCCAGGAGCGGTCCACGGAACCGGCCGGGCTTTGGGAAGTTTGTAGGCTGCTCGGTCAGTTCGCGCTGCGGCAGGGCCTGCAACTGCTCCGCGGTGAGAATCATCTCGCCGCCGGGCGTAGCTATGGTCAGGTTGCCGTCCTGCGCGGCGGCGCTGCCGGCGGCGAGCGGCGCCAGCAACAAACAGATCACAGCGATCACAGATTTCACAGATGCACCCATAAGTATTTCCTTTTTTGTCAATTGGTTGAGTTCGACGGCAGTCCTATGTTGTCCAAGCAGCCCGCGATGGCAAGGGCGGAAACGACACGCCGCCGTCGCCACCCGGATTGAATAGCGGTTCACGCTTCGCTATGAAGCGCGCGACCAACTCAAAACCCCTCAAGCCCCCGCCACAGAAGGTCACAGGACACGCAATGAAGCTCACTCGAAAAGTCCGCGACATCCTCGCCAACTACGAAAGCGACAATCCCGGCACCAAGGCCAACCTGGCCCGCATCCTGATGCAGGGCCGCCTGGGCGGCACGGGCAAGTTGGTGATCCTGCCGGTGGACCAGGGCTTCGAGCATGGGCCCGCGCGCAGCTTCGCGCCGAACCCGCCGGCCTACGATCCGCACTACATGTTCGAGCTGGCGCTCGAGGCGGGCCTGAGCGCCTATGCAGCGCCCCTCGGCATGATCGAGGCGGGCGCCGATACCTTCGCCGGCCAGATTCCGCTCATCCTCAAGGTCAATTCCTCCAACTCGCTGGCGCGCCTCAAGGACCAGGCGGTGACCGGTTCGGTGAAGGACGCCCTGCGCCTCGGCTGCTCGGCCGTCGGCTTCACCATCTATCCGGGCTCCGACCACGCCTTCGACATGATCGAGGAATTCCGCGAATTGTCGGCGGAGGCGAAGGCCGCCGGCCTCGTCTCGGTGCTGTGGTCCTACCCCCGCGGCGACACGCTATCCAAGGAAGGCGAGACGGCGATGGATATCTGCGCCTATGCGGCGCACATGGCGGCGCTGGCCGGCGCCCACATCATCAAGGTGAAGCCGCCGACAAACTTCCTCGAGCAGGCCGAAGCCAAGAAGGTCTATGAGAAGGAAAAGATCGCCATTGGCACGCTGAAGGAGCGCATCGCGCACGTGGTGCAGAGCTGCTTCAACGGCCGCCGCATCGTCGTCTTCTCCGGCGGCGCCGCCAAGGGCGAGGAAGGCATCTTCGAGGAAGCGCGCGCCATCCGCGACGGCGGCGGCAACGGCTCCATCATCGGCCGCAATTCCTTCCAGCGTTCGCGCGAGGATGCGCTGAAGCTGCTCGACACCCTGATCAAGATCTATCAGGGCAAGGAGTAGCGCCATCTCCGCTTCGTCGACGAAGGCGGAACAGCCGGCAGCCGATATCTGCCGGCTGTTTCTGCGTCTGCCCGCCGGCATCGCGCCGGCGGCGCTCGATGCGCTGCTCGCCGATCCGCTGTTGGCGAGCGTGCTGCTGCCGCCGGAGACCAAGGCGGACGCGGCGGCCCGCGCCCTGGTGAGGCGCATCCAGGCAACGGACCGCCCCGCCCTGGTCCAAAACGATGCGGAGCTGCGCGCGGCGATCGAGGCGGACGGCGTGCATCTGAGCAACCCATCGGAGGTCGGAGCGCTGCGCCGCAAGCTGGGCGACGGATTGATCGTCGGCGCGGAATGCGCGGTGGAACGCCATGCCTGCATGGAAGCCGCGGAAGCCGGCGCCGATTACGTCGCCGTCCGGGTGACCGAGCGCAACCATGCAGCCGTGCTGGAACTGCTGGCCTGGTGGCAGGAGATGATGACGGTGCCGATCGTCGCCCTGCTCGATGATGTGATGGAGCATGCGCCGATTGCCGCCAGCGCGGATTTCATCTCGCCTCCGGCCGCTTAGCTCACCCCGCCGGTTTCAGGCGCTCTTCGACCAGGCGCACCCAGATGCTGGCGCCGATGGGCAGTATCCCGTTGTTGAAGTCGTATTTTGTGTCGTGCAGGAACGCCTGGTGTTCCGCGTCGGCATAGCCGAGCATGAAATAGCAGCCGGGCCGCTCCTGTAGCATGAAGGAGAAATCCTCCGAACCCATTTCGGGCGGGGGATCACGCAGGATGTTCTCCTCGCCCACCACGCCCGCCGCGACCTTGGCCAGGAAACGCGCCTGTTCCGGCGTGTTGATGGTGGGCGCGAAGAGCGTTTTGAAGTCGATCTCGGCGTGGGCGCCACGCATCTCCGCATGATTGTTCACGATTTTGCGGATCGCGTTCTCCAGGCTCTCGCGGATTGCCGGGTCAAAGCAGCGCACCGTGCCGATCAGCGTCGCATGGGGGGGAATGGTGTTGAAGGCCTCGCCCGCCTTGACCGCGCCGACGGTGACGATGGCCGGCGACATGGCGTCGATGATGCGCCCGGGCAAGGCCTCGATATCGAGCAGGATGCGCGCGGCGATCGGGATCGGATTGCAGGCGAGGTGCGGCATCGCTGCATGGCCGCCCGCGCCGTGAATGGTGATCTCGAAGCGGTCGCATGCCGCGGCGAGCGCCCGCTCATGGACGATCACTTGGCCGAAGCGCCGCTCCGAATTGTGCAGCGCGTAGACCTCCTCGCAGGGAAAGCGCTCGAACAAACCGTCGGCCAGCATCGCCTTGGCCCCGCCGAGCCCTTCCTCGGCGGGTTGGAAGATGAAATGCACCGTCCCGGCGAAATCGGGCGACTTCGCCAGCGCATAAGCGGCGCCCAGCAGCATGGCGGTGTGGCCGTCATGCCCGCAGGCGTGCATGCGGTTCGCGTTCTGCGAGGCATAAGGCAAACCCGTCGCCTCGTGCATCGGCAGGGCGTCCATGTCGGCGCGGATGCCGATGCTGGCGCCTTTGCCACTCTTGCCACGGAGTGTTCCGACGACTCCGGTGCGCCCCACACCTTCGACCGTTTCGATGCCCCAGCTCCGCAGTTTCTGCGCCACAAAACCGGCCGTGTCGTGCTCCTCGAAGCCGAGTTCTGCGTGCGCATGGATATGGCACCGCCATTCGGCCATTTCCGCTTCAATCTGCTGGACCGAGGGAACGAGGTTCATGTTGCCCCTTCAACGTTTGATTGCTGGAACGCCTGCTGAGTTACAAATTCGCGTACGCCTGCGATCGGCTCAAGCCGATGCCGCTTCGCCACTCTTTTGCCGACATCCTTTGCCGGCAAGGCCCTGGAAGCGCCGAGAAAAATACAGGAAGCGGTGCCCCATATCACCTTTCGATGCTCCCCCTGCGGGCGGTGTTGAACGCCAAAGTACATCAAAGGTATTGTGATCACAAGCTATGTGATGATAGCATATCTTACGATTCCCGTTGCACCAAAACGGGCATCGGCAGGTTCCGATCTGCTCAACAAAGAACGGGCGGCCCACACCGCCCCACAGGGACGCGTTCATCACACCGACTGACTGCCAGAGCGCACGATGCCTCCGGCAATAGGAGTCTTGCGCCAAACAACAACATTTGAGGGGAGAGCACGCATGAATGACATGAAAGAGAAGCTCGATGTAGCGAAGAAGCTCGCGTCGCGCGGCAAGGTCTCGCGTCGTGACTTCGTTCAGCTCGCCATCGCAGCCGGCCTTTCGATCCCGGCCGCCAATGCGATGTTCGTTGCCGCCGCCCGCGCGGAACCGAAAAAGGGCGGCCATTTCCGCATCGGGACGGCGCATGGCACCACCTCAGACTCGCTCGACCCGGCGACCTATCTCGACCCGATGATGGGAACGGTCGGCTGGGGCTTCTCCTCGAACGGCCTCACCGAGATCGACACCGCGGGTAAGATCATCCCGGACCTGGCGGAGAGCTTCGAGCCATCCGAGGCGAACAAGGTATGGGCCTATACTCTGCGCAAGGGTGTCCAGTTCCACAACGGCAAGGAGGTCACCGCCGAGGACGTCGTCGCCTCGTTCCAGCACCACATGGGGCCGGATTCGAAGTCGGCCGCCAAGTCCGTGCTGGCCTCCATCGCCGACGTGAAGGCCGACGGCAACAAGGTCATCTTCACGCTGAGCGGCCCGAACGGTGACTTTCCCTACCTGACCAGCGACTATCACCTGCCCATCATGCCAGCGAAGGACGGCAAGGCCGATTGGCAATCGGCGGTGCGCACCGGCCCGTACATGATCGGAAAGGTGGACCCGGGCGTGCGCGCGCATCTGACGCGCAATCCCAACTACTATCGGGATGCCTGGTTCGACGAGGTCTCCGTGATCACCATTTCCGACGTCGCCGCGCGCACCAACGCGCTCGTTTCCGGCGAGGTCGATTATATCGACCGCTGCGACCTGAAGACCCTGGACATGCTCAAGGTCAGCTCCGATCTGGAGATCACGCAAACGACGGGCTATGGCCACTACATCCTGGCCATGATCACCACGATGGCGCCGTTCAACGATCCCAATATCCGCAACGCCATCAAATTCGCCATCGACCGCGAGGAGATCTCGCAGAAAGTCTTCGCCGGCATCAATCCTCCGGGCAACGACAACCCGATCGCGCCGAGCGTGAAGTTCGCGACCAATCCGGAGCCCATCCACAAGTACGATCCGGAACGCGCGAAGAGCCTGCTGAAGAAGGCCGGCCTCGAGAAGCTGAGCATCGATCTCTCGGTCGCCGATATCGCCTTTGCCGGCGCGGTCGACACCGGTACGCTGATCCGCGAGCAGGCGAGGGCCGCCGGCATCGACGTCAATGTCGTGCGCGAGGCCGATGACGGCTATTGGGACAATGTCTCGATGAAGAAGCCGTTCTGCGCCTCCTTCACCAACGGCCGGCCGACGGCGGATTGGCAGTTCACGCTCTACTACGCGGCCGGCGCTGCGTGGAACGAGACCTACTGGAGTAACGACCGCTTCAATGAGCTGCTGAGCCAGGCACGCTCGGAGACCGATGAAGCAACGCGCGCCGCGATGTATGCCGAAATGCAGCAGATCATCCACGACGACGGCGGGCTCATCAACCTCGTGTGGAGCACCTATGTGAGCGCCAATTCGAAGAAGCTGGCGCATGGCACGATTGCTTCCAACTGGGACCTCGACGGCCAGAAGATCGCCAATCGCTGGTGGTTCGCCTAGCGTGTTCTGACCGAGCCGACGATCCCTTATCGAAGGATGCGGGATCGTCGGCCGATTTGCTGACGATCTGCACCGGGCATTCGGCCGGTGCCTGCCGGACTTGGCGCGGCGCAAAACCAACACGCTTCCGATAAATCGCCGGCGCATCGCATAATCGTCGGGCCTTCGATATTTTTGGCGTTGTGTTTGGCCGCCAAGTTCATTACCTAGATTCGCTTAGGAGCGACGCTTTTTCGCTTAGGTCCGCCCCTTTTGAGCTTATTTTCTTAGGCCGCCCATCGCGATGACTCAGGCCCGCGCGCCGAAGCCCACCGTCAGCTTCGAATTCTTTCCGCCCAAGAGTCCGGCGGCCGAAAGCCAGTTGTGGGCGGCGATCCGCGCCCTGGCGCCGCTGCTGCCGGAATACGTTTCAGTGACCTATGGCGCCGGGGGCAGCACGCGCGACGCGACCTTCGATACCGTCACCCGCATCTTCAAGGAAACCCACCTGCGCCCGGCCGCGCACCTGACCTGCGTCGGCCAGAGCCGGGCCGAGATCAATGAATTGCTGCAACGCTATTGGCAGGAGGGCGTGCGCCACATCGTGGCGCTGCGCGGCGATCCGCCGGCGGGCGGCACCTACCAGCCGCATCCGGAAGGCTACGCCAACGCCGCCGAGCTGGTCGCCGGCATCAAGCGCGTGGCCGATTTCGAGATCAGCGTCGCCGCCTATCCGGAGACGCACCCGCAGGCCAACTCGCCGCAATCCGACCTCGACAATCTGAAGCGCAAGTTCGATGCCGGCGCCGACCGCGCCATCACCCAGTTTTTCTTCGACAACCAGCGCTACCTGGATTTCCTCGACCGTGCGGCGGCGGCGGGCGTGGTGGGCGAGATTGTGCCGGGCATCCTGCCGGTGACGCAGTTCGCGCAGATGACGAAGTTCGCCGCCATGTGCGGCGCCAGCGTGCCCGACTGGCTGGAGGACCTGTTCGACGGGCTGGACGAGGATCCCGATACCCGCCGCCTGGTCGCGGCGATGGTGACGACGGAGCAGATGCGCGCCCTGCAATCCTCCGGCATCAACACGTTCCACATCTACACGCTGAACCGCGCCGACCTGTCGCTTGGCATCTGCCGGCGCATGGGACTGAAGCCGGCCCAACTGGTCGGCGTCATGGCGCCTTTGTCCGAGGCCACCCCTCCGGTCCAGCGTGACCCGAATTTTCGTTGAAAATTCGGACTTTAAACCGCTCAGAGCCAGCGATTTCTGAAAATGCCACCGCTTTGAAACTGGCGGCCCGGCTGAACCTCCCAGTATAGGGTTCGGCGCCCGGCCGGTGCCGGCACAGGTCGCACGCAGGCGCCGCATGCCGGGTAAATAACCCGCGAAGTAATTGGCCAATTCTTAAAACAATCCGTGTAAGGAATGGCTCAGACACTTGCTCGACCCATTATACCTGTCCGGAATCGTCGGCTCGATATGCAGCTCGACAAACTGAGGCCCGAAGACCTGCCGCGCGAGACCGAGGCGTTGGCCGAACTCCTGCATGCCTGCGTGCATGCCGGGGCGAGCGTCAATTTCGTGCTGCCGTTCGGCATGCCGGAGGCGCGCGCCTTCTGGGCCAACAAGGTGGCGCCGGGTCTGGCCGCCGGCACGCGGCACCTGATCGTGGCGCGGGTGAGCGGCAAGCTGGTCGGCACGGTGCAGCTCGACCTCGACACGCCGCCCAACCAGCGGCACCGCTGCGAAGCGTCCAAGCTGCTGGTGCATCCGAAGGCGCGCCGCCAGGGCGTGGGACGCAAGCTGATGGTGGCGCTGGAGCGCGTGGCCAAGGGCGAAGGCCGCAGCCTGATCACCCTCGATACAAGGCGCGGCGACGCGGCGGAGCCGCTCTATCGCGGCCTCGGCTACGAGGTTGCCGGCATCATCCCGCGCTATGCCAAGGCGCCCGACGCGGACCGCCTGGACGACACGATCTACATGTACAAGGAACTCACCTGACCGCCGGAATCCGGCCGGTCAGGGCACCATCCTGGCAATGCCTGTGCGCCGGTCGACCTCATAGCGCTCCACCAGCGATCCCTCCGCGGTGACGATGTCGCCGATGATGATGGCGTCGTCCTTCTCCGTCACGGGGCCGACCTTCAGGCGCGCATTGCCACGCATCGCAAGCACTTGTTCGAGGTTGTAGGCGACGTCGGCGGTCGTCAGCATCTGGGGCGCCGGCCGCATCACCAGTTGGCCACCGCCCATCCCCTGCCCCATCATCTGACCCATCATGCCGGGCATCATGCCGGAACCCATGCCGCCGCCCTGGCTCATCATATGATGGCCCATCATGCCGTTCCCCATCATACCTTGCCCCATCATGGGGTGCCCCATCATGCCGCCATCGGCCATGCCCGCGCAGCCGGCGCCCATTCCCATCGCGCCCATTCCCATGCCACCCATCCCCATCGAAGTGGGACCCATCATTCCCTGATTCATCATGCCCGAACCCATCATGCCCTGATTCATCATCCCGGGTCCCATCTGGTCCTGGGCAAAGGCACCACCGAGCGGATGCGCCCAAAGGACAATCGCCAAGGCAAGAACACTGATCGAAAGGCGGCAGGTCGAACGGTCCATCTGATCCTCCATCAAGGGCAGCGTGACCTACGGTCACGTCGGACTGGGTTGATTAAGCGCCCGTGGCACGCCGGAAACAATGCGGCCGAACCGCCCTGCTCCATCCTGCTGCCGCCGGTCCGGCTGGCGGCAGTTCAATTCGCACCGCCAATTGGCCTCATTAAAGCACGGATATATAACGATAATATGAAACGGCGGCGCACCGGACGCCTTCCGCCGACGTCCGTCCATCATGACGCAACCGCGCCGGTTTACTCAGGCAGGGCTCTTTGCTAGTTTCCGCGCCGATTTTTCCCGACACCCAGCAGGGCCTGACCCAGGTTGATCCCATGAAAATCAACGGCAATTCGATTCGTCCCGGCAACATCATCGAGCATCAGGGCCGCCTGTGGCGCGCGACCAAGACGCAGCACACCCAGCCCGGCAAGGGCGGCGCCTATCTGCAGGTGGAGTTGAAGGACATCCGCGACGGCACCAAGCTGAATGAGCGCTTCCGCTCGTCCGAAACGGTCGAGAAGGTGCGCCTGGACGCGCACGAATATCAATTCCTGTTCGCCAGCGGCGACGAATATACCTTCATGGACAACAACACCTTCGAGCAGATCACGCTCAACGCCGAAATGATCGGCGAGCCGGCGGTCTTCCTGCAGGAGGGCATGCAGGTGACGGTGGAAAGCTACGAAGGTTCGCCGATCTCGGTGGAATTGCCGGAGACGGTGATCATGGAGATCGTCGAAGCCGATGCCGTGGTGAAGGGCCAGACGGCCTCTTCCTCCTACAAGCCGGCGAAGCTGGAGAATGGCGTGCGCGTGATGGTGCCGCCGCATATCGGCACCGGCACGCGCATCGTGGTGAACACCGCCGACGCGACCTATGTCGAGCGCGCCAAGGACTGAACTGGTCCTTCGCCGCGCGACGCGCGCATAATATCGCTACCCGCTGTTTGAACCGCTGAACTGGATTCCGCATGACGCCGCGCTCGGCCCTTCTCAACGTCATGACCAAAGCCGTCGACAAGGCGGCGCGCGGCTTGAAGCGCGACTTCGGCGAAGTCGAGCAATTGCAGGTCTCGACCAAAGGCCCGTCCGACTTCGTCAGCAATGCCGACCTGAAGGCCGACCGCATCCTGCGCGAGGAACTGGCCAAGGCGCGGCCGGGCTTCGGCTTCCTGACCGAGGAGAGCGGCACTACCGCCGGCAGCGATGCCGAGCATCGCTGGATCATCGATCCGCTGGACGGCACCACCAACTTCCTGCACGGCCTGCCGCACTTCGCCATCTCCGTCGCGCTGGAGAAAGCGGGCGAGATCGTCGCCGGCATCGTCTATGACCCGATCAAGAACGAGATGTTCGTGGCGGAGAAAGGCGGCGGCGCCTTCCTGAACGACCGCCGCATCCGCGTCTCCGCGCGCAAGAACCTGGGCGAATCGATCCTGGCCACCGGCATCCCGTTCCGCGGCCACGGCGACCGCGACAGCTTCGTGAAGCAACTGGATGCGGCGATGCGCGAGACGGCGGGCGTGCGCCGCTTCGGCGCCGCGGCTTTGGACCTCGCCTATGTCGCGGCCGGCCGCTACGAGGGCTTCTGGGAAGAAGAGCTGTCGCCCTGGGACGTCGCCGCCGGCATCCTGCTGGTGCGCGAGGCGGGCGGCTACGTCTCCGACCTGAAGGGCGGGCAGAACGCGCTGCATGGCGGATCGCTGCTGGCCAGCAACGGCCTGCTGCACGCACCGCTGCAAAGCCTGCTGAAACCCCACTAAGCCTGATTTGAACCTTGTCAGCACTGCATACGACGCCCAAATGGCGCCGTAATGTACTAATGAAATCGCGTTGTGAGAGCGTTTTCGGATCGGCTATAGTCGCCGGAACGCCGGGCAGCGACTCTGCGAGGCTGAGTTTTCCAAGAAATGTCCAGGGGTTACACCATGTCCCGAACTTGCAATGGTCGCATCCGCGGGCGGGCTCTAGGCCTTTCGACAACGCTGCTGAGCGCGGCCGGCCTGATCTGGGTCGGCGCATCCGGATCCGCCCTGGCGCAACAGGCCTATAACGGCGGCCCCAACCAGGTCATCGTCAACATGGACGTGCTGAACGGCCTGCCCGGTGGATATGGGGCCGGTTATGGGGCCCCCGCGCAGTCCTACGGCCAGGCGCCGAAATCGCAGTTCCTGCCGGGCGCCGCGCCGCAAGGCTATGCCGCCGCGCCGAGCGGCCCGGTGGGCGTGCCGCGCTACCTGCCGCCTTACACGCCCTACGGCGTCGCCGGCGCGGGCGCGCAGCCCTTGCCGCTGGCGCCGGGACTGGCCGGTCTGGCGACGCCGCCCTCCAGCACCCCCTCCAGCGTGCTGACGACGCTCGGCCCGGATGGAAGGCCGCTCCAGCCGATCAAGCTGAAGCAGCCGGGGACCGGCACCAAGCAGGCCTCCAAGCCGAAGAAAAAGGAATATGCCGCGCCGGCGCAGCCTGCGCCGACCGAGACCGCCAGCGCGTCGGAAGCCGCGTCGGAGCCGGTCGCGGCCCCTGAGCCCGAGCCGACCGAAGAGCAGGTCGCGACCATCGAACCGCCGACACCACCCGCCGAGCCGGAAGCCGTGCCGGACGCGGTGCCGATGCCTGAGCCGACCCCTGCCCCGGACGCCACCGGCGCCATCGTCGAGACCGCGCCCGCGGTCGCCGCGCCCGAGCCGCCGGCCGAAGAACCCACGCAGCAGGCGGCGGTCGCGCCGGAGGCGCCGGCCCCGGAAGCCCCCGCCGTAGAGGCGCCGGAA
>DASZQC010000059.1:0-4493 GCA_035549815.1 Dongiaceae bacterium | reverse complement strand
GTCGCCGCCCTGCGCCGTACCAAGGAGTTCGAAGGCCAGGACAAGGCCTGGGACTATGCCGGCATCAACCTGACGATCGGGTTCTAGCGCGGCGAGATCAGAAGACGGTGTTGCAGCGCCAGGCTGATCACCTGGCCCAATTGCTCGGGGTCGAGGTTCGGGCCGCAAGCCTCCGCCGCCAGCGCCAGCCTGGTCTGGCGCATCGCGGTGGAAAGGAACAGGGTCACGGTCGGCTCGATGCGCTGGGTGACCAAGGTGCGGTGCGGCCGGCAGATCAGCAGCGTATGCGGCCGCGGGCTCATGTCGATGGCGGCGAGGTTGGGCTCAGCGGCCTGGTGCGCCTGCCACAGATCGAGGATCGGGAAGCGCACCGGCAGCAGCCGCACATGCTTTGCCAGACGGATCGGCAAATCGGAGAGCTTTTCCGGTGGCACGCGCGCGATCGCGGCGTCGGTCAGCAGCGCCTCGACCGGTGCGTGATAGGCGGCGATGCGGGCGAACTCGAAACTCGCCATCTCCGGCACATAAGGCAGCTTCGCCATTTCCGGCAGATCGGCCAGGAATTCGGCGAACCCCTCGCCATACTCGAAGAGACAAGGCTTCGTGGGCGGCGCTTTCAGGATGAAGGCGCGCGCCGCCTGGGCGAAGAAGTCTTCGCCGACCATCTGCCTCACCACCGGGAAGTTGCTGTTCAGCGCCTCGCCGAGGCCGATCAGGAAGTTGTTGCGATAGATGCGCAGCCGCTCGGTCGCATCGAAGGAATCCTCGACCACCGCGCCGGCCAGGCCGCCGGGATCGCCGCTGAGGAGATAGGCGCGATAGGCGCTTTGCAGCTCGCTTAAATTCATCCCGGTTGCCTCACGCGAACGATTCCCGCGCGAACGGTTGTGCCGCCACCCGGCGCGGCGCCTGGGCCAGCTTGGCGCCGGCCTTCGCCGATTCCGCCAGCAGGATGTCGAGGTCCGGCACGCCGCTGTCCCATTCGATCAGGGTCGGCAGCGGACCCAGCAATCCCAGCGCCTGGTCGTACAGGCTCCACACCTCGTCGGAGACCGGCGAGCCGTGATCGTCGATGCGGATCGACCGGTTGCCGATCTTGCGCAGATGATGGCCGGAGAGATGTACTTCGCCGATCGGCAGGGCGGCGACGGCCGCCAGATAGGCGAACGCCTCGAAGCCGTGATTGTCCGCCGAGACGTAGATGTTGTTCACGTCCAGCAGCAGGCCGCAGCCGGTGCGCGCGCACAACTCCGCCAGGAATTGCGGCTCGGACCGGTCGGACTGGCGGAAGCGCAGATAGGTGGAGGGGTTCTCCACCATCACATTGCGGCCGACCGCCTCCTGGAACTGCTGCACGTTGTCGGCCATGACGGCGAGCGCTTCCTCGTCATAGGGGATCGGCAGCAGATCGTTGAAATAGACTCCGCCGGTGACGCTCCAGGACACATGATCCGACACCGCCGCCGGCTCGATCCGCCGCACCAGCTCCGCGACACGCTGCAGGTGGCCTTCGTCCAAGCCATCCTTGGAGCCCAGCGACAGGCCGACGCCGTGCAGGCTGATCTGGTAATCGGCGCGCAGCTTTTCCAGCAGGTCGGGCGCGGCGCCGCCACCCAGGAAATTCTCGGTGTGGACCTCGAGCCAGGCGATGTGCGGCCGCTCCGCCAGGACCTGTGCGTGATGCGGCGCGCGCAGGCCGATGCCGGCCGCGATCGGCAATTGCGAGCAGGAGGGAAGCCGCGAATCTTCCAGCATCTCAGCCGCCAGTATAGAAGCCCGCCGTGGGAATCTGCGTCGGAGGTTCCGTGCCGCCCCAAATGATCAGCGGACGCAGCCACGCGAGTTCAGCCGAATCATCATACGCGATCTTGCCATCTTCCGACAGAGTCACGCCGAGCTTTTGCCAGATCTCGTCGAGCGAGATTGCGCTGCCTTTGTCGATGTGGCGCTGCGCCAGCATGTTCAACACGTCATGTCCGACCGCTTTGTCACAGCTTTGCAACAGCCGCATCGTCGGCCATTTGGTCGTCGCGTCGCCGCCCTCGGCCAGAACTTGGCGCAGGCAATCGCTGAAGCCGTACGCGCCCTTGCTCGCCTGCAGCAACTCCATCTCCGCCATCAGCACGAACAGGGCGCCGCCCCAATAGATGCCGCCACGCCCGGCATTGCGCAGGCCGATGTCGGTCATGGCAGGCAGGCCGCGCGGCATCTGCTCGATCCATTCGCGCCAGACTTCGTCCTCGCTTTTCCACCCAGCGCGAGCGCGCAGCACCGGCTCATAGAAGGTGGCGATGCCCTCGTTGAGCCAGGGACCGGCGTCGCGCATCATCGGCGAGCCGAGATGCAGGAACTCGTGCACCAGCACCCAATCGTCATAGAGATCGCGGGCGGTGGCGCTCTGGCCGACCAGCACGGTCACCACCGATCCGCCCTGCGACAACACGCGGCCGAACGGCACGCCGCCGCGCGGGCTCGGCACCAGGATCACCAGGCCATGTCGCGCCGGCGAGCGAGCCCAGAAGCGGCGATTGCCTTCAGCCACCGCGCCCACCCAGGCGGTCAAAGCTTCCGGCGTGAGGGCGGTTCCGTTTGGCAGGGCAAGAGTGAGCTCCGGATCGTCCACGAGGCTGACGGTGGTGATCTCGCCCAGCAGCAGCGGCCCGACCTCGTCGATGCGCGCGAGCGGCACGGCGTAGCGTCCGTCGGCATCGGGCTGCAAGGCGGTATGGACCGCGCCTCCATTGGGGAAGGCGAGGCGGAAGCGCAAGGTCGCCGTCGCCTTGGTGTCCGGCAGCGGCAGCAGGAAGGCCGGCGTCACCAGCACACCGCCGCCGTAAGACATGGCGGCGCCCATGTCGTCGTCCGCCGCGGCGAAGGCGCCGAGATCGAAGGTGAAATCGCCCCGGCCGTCGCGATAGGTGTCGGCCTCCGTCGACCAATGCTGACGGTCGCCCATGGCAGTGAATTTCTGAACCTTGAGGGCGGGATCGCAGGCGGCCTTGATCGTCACCTTGGATGCGGCGCGGTCGAGCACGGTCACGTCGTAGTCGCAGACCGGATCGTCGGCGCGCGCCGCGCCCGCCCACAGGCTCGCGGCAAGGGCAACGCCCAGGAGGCTCAGCTCACGCCGCGGAGCCCGGTGAATCATGCTCGATGTCCCGGATGATGCCCCATTCCAGCCAGCCGCGCAGAATCTGCGCCGCGGCGATCACGGCCTGGTCTGCTTCCATGCGCGCGGCCAGCAATTCGCAGATGTCGCCAAAGGTGGCGCCGGTGCGCGCGGCATCCAGCGCGGCGGATTCGTGGGCGTCGATGGCGCGGAATTTCAGGTCGTACTCGAGGCGCCAGACCATCAGTGTCCGGTCTCGGCGCGCGGTGCGGTCGAACGTGACTCCGGCATCGGCGAGCAATTTTGGCCGCAGCTCCTCGACCGGCGTGGAGATCGCGAAGCTGTCCAAGGTCGGATGCAACCTCAACCGCAGCCCGCCCCAGAATTCCGGCGGCACGACGGCAAGCTGGGCGATGGTCGCGGTCGGCGCGTCGGCGGCATCGAAGGCATGCGCCAGCGCCCAATCGAAGCGTGCCATGTCGGCCCACCAGGGATCGTCGCGCCAGGGCGCCTCGGTCCGCAGGAATTCCGGCAGCAGGCGCCCGGCCCAGCGGATCGACGGATCGACGGAGGGATGCCGCGCGACATAAGCGCGCGCCAGGCGCCCGAACTCCGCATCGCCGGCCAGCGCCTTCAGGCCGGGAAAGTCCACGCCCAGCGATTCCACCAGCCGCGCCCAATAAGCATGCTGGTAGACATGGAACATCGCCGCCGCATCCTCGCGCGCATTGCCGCGCACGTGTCCCAGGATGTCGCGCGAGCGGCCGAGCAATCCATCCTGGAACAGGCGCTCCATGTCCTTCAGTTGCATCACGCCACCTGCCGCTGCTGCAGCGCCGCCGCGGCGACCTTGCGCGCCCGCGCCAGCTCCGCGGTCAGCTCGGCGAAAGGCGGGATCTTGTCGTCGCGCTCGATCATCGTCGGTACCGCACCGAAGCGGCGTATGGCGTGTGCGTAGAGTTCCCACACGCCGTCGACCACCGGATGATCGTGGGTGTCGATGATGTAGGTGTCGTTGTTCTCGTGCCCGGCGAGATGCATGTAGGCGACCGTCTCCGGCGCGATGGCGTTGATGTAGTCGGTGGCGGCAAAGCCGTGATTGAAGGCGCTGACATAGACGTTGTTCACGTCCAGCAGCAGCTTGCAGCCGGTGCGTTTCGCCAGCGCCGCCATGAACTCCCATTCCGGGATGGTCGAGCTGCCGAAGGTGACATAAGTCGACGCATTCTCCATCGCGATCAGCCGGCCCAGATAGTCCTGCACCAGGTCGATGCGGGCACAGACGTGATCCAACGCCTCCTCGGTCAAGGGCAGCGGCAGCAGATCGTGCATGTTGAGGCCGGCGACGCCGGTCCAGCACAGATGATCGGAGATGATCGCCGGC
>DASZQC010000058.1:0-9511 GCA_035549815.1 Dongiaceae bacterium | reverse complement strand
TTCACCATCCTGCGGCCGCCGAACAAGCAGGACGCGACGCCGATCAACGAGCTGGCCCTGATCGCCTTCCCGGTCGATGAGCTGTTCGATATCAAGCTCAAGGAATTCGACCTGATCATCTTCGATCGGTTCCAGCATCTGGGCATCCTGCCGGACGAGTATTTCGAGCACATCGTCGATTATGTGCGCGACGGCGGCGCCGTGTTCGAATCCGCCGGCCCCAGCTCCGCCGGCCAGTTCAGCCTGTACCAGACGCCGCTGCAGCAGATCTTTGCCGCGCAGCCGACAGGCGAGATCCGCAGCCAGGGCTTCCAGCCGCAGGTGACGCCGGTCGGCCTGCGCCATCCGGTGACCGCCGATCTGCTGGCGCCGGGCGCGACCAAGCCGAGCTGGGGCCGCTGGTTCCGCCAGATGCCCGCCACCAGCGCGCGCGGCGTGACGGTGATGAGCGGCGCCGACGCGCTGCCGCTGCTGACCCTCGACCGCGTCGGCAAGGGCCGCGTGGCGCAATTGTTCTCCGACCAGCTCTGGCTGTGGTCCAAGGGCTTCGAGGGCGGCGGCCCGCATGCCGAGCTGATCCGCCGCATCGGCCACTGGCTGATGCAGGAGCCGGATCTGGAAGAGGAAGACCTGCGCGCCACCGTCATCGACGGCAAGCTGGAGATCCGCCACCAGAGCCTGACCGCGCAGGAGGGGGAGATCACCGTCACCAAGCCGGACGGCACGGAAGTGAAATTGAAGCTGGTCGATGACGGGCGCGGCCGCGCCACCGGCTCGATCGATGCGCCGGACCAGGGCCTCTACAAGGTCAGCGACGGCACGCGGCAGGCCTTTGCCGCCTCGGGCGCACTCAATTCCAAGGAATGGGCCGACCCGCGCGCGGCGACCACCGCTTTGCAGCCACTGATCGAGGAGACCGGCGGCGGCATCCAGACGGTCAGCACCTCGGGCCAGCCGATCTGGCGCCGCATGCCCGCCGACAGCGCCATGACCGGCTCCGGCTGGCTTGGCCTGAAGCAGAACGGCGACTATACCGTCACCGGCGTACGGAACACCCCGCTGCTGCCCGCCTGGGCGGCGCTGCTCCTGACCCTCGGCCTGGTGATGCTGGCCTGGCGGCGCGAGAGCAAATAATCATTCGTCTCAAAACTTGAAGCGCAAAACAAAACGGCCCCGCCGAAGCGGGGCCGTTTCTCAAGTAACAAGACGCGGCGGCAGATCAGCCGGCGACCAGCGCGTCGTATTCCTTCAGCAGAGCCGCGGCGTCTTCGCTGTCGCAGCCCTTCTTCTCGACGAGCACGCGCGCGTCGGTCTTGGCGGTCTCGATCAGGGTCAAGCGCTCGCCGCCGCCGATCTCATGGTTGACCGCGGCGTCGATCTTGAGACCCAGCGCGCGCCAGGCTTCGCGATCGTGGCTCACTTCCCGACAGATTTCCGCCAGGCGGACCGCTTCGTGCAATTGGGTCCACTTCGCAGCCGAATCTTGAGCGATTGCCGCGCCGGCGCCGCCGGCCATGCTGGCCGCCAAGGCCGCCGCTAGGAGCTTGCGGGAGAATTTGGACATTTTGGCCATCCCTTCTGGTTCTTGGTTGTCCGAATTAGGGTTTTTGCTGAAAACCGGGCTCAGTCTCCGGCGGACGGTTCCGGTTTGCAACCTTTTTTTGGCTGCGGCCGGGGCGGCAAACCGCCATTGACCAACGCACGGGATGGGGAAAAAAGCACTTACCCACAAGGACCTACCTGGAGCCCTATCCAGCGGTTAACAAGTCGGCGAAGATTGTGACAAGCCTGGGATTCAGCGGGGGATCAACGTGCGACACACGACAAAGTTCCGAAGCCTGGTCGAGGCCGATGACATCCTGGTTTTGCCGGGAATTTACGATTCGCTGTCGGCCCGCATGGCTGAACTGGCGGGTTTCCAGGCCCTGGTCGGCGGCGGCTACGCCGCGACCGCCAGCCTGATCGGCGCGCCCGACATCGGCCAACTGGGCATGGCGGAAATGGCCGATCATTACGCCCGCCTGTGCGGCGCGGTGGAGGTGCCGGTCCTGGCCGATGCCGATACCGGATTCGGCGACGCCATCAACGTCGCCCGCACCATGCGCGCCTATGAGCGCGCCGGCGTCGCGGCCCTGATCCTCGAGGACCAGGTGGCGCCGAAGCGCTGCGGTCACATGGACGGCAAGCGCGTCATCCCGGTCGTCGACATGATCGCCAAGGTCAAGGCGGCCGTGGATGCGCGCACCGATGCCGACCTGATGATTCTGGCCCGCACCGATGCCCGCGCCATCGAAGGGTTGGAGGCGGCGATCGAACGCGCCCAGCTTTATCGCGCGGCCGGGGCCGACATGATCTTCGTCGAGGCGCCGCTCAGCATCGACGAGATGTCCTATATCTGCTCCGAGATCGAAGCGCCGTGCCTCGCCAACAATGTCGAGGGCGGCAAAACGCCGATCCTGGATGCCGCGCGGCTGGAGGAGATCGGCTATGCCGCGGTCGCCTTTCCCGTCTCCGCCGCCTATGTCACGGCCAAGGCGCTGCACGGCTTCTTCGCGGCCTTGCGCGAATCCGGCGACAGCCGCGCCTATGCCGACCAGATGCTGAGCTTCACCGCCTTCCACGACATCGTCGGCCTGCCCCGCCTGCGCGAGCAGGAGCGCGCCTGCGATGCTTTCGCCCGCGAGCTGCTGGAACGCGCCGCGGACCCGGCGCCGGAAGAATAGCAATCACGGCTTGCGTTTCAGCTCGACCCGATTGAGATCGGCGATCCGGAATTCCCGTAGATCGTCATAGACCTCGATGCCGATAAAGGCGCCGGCCGGGTCCTCATCCCGCCACAGCGGCAGGACGGCATATTCATAGAGATGGACCACCGCGCCGCTCGAATCCATGACGCCGCCATCGCCGATGATGGGCACGCGATGGGTGTGGATGAAACGATAGCAGGCGTGCCAATCGACATTGTCGCGGCGGTCGGTCTGCAACTGGTCCAGATAGCGGTTCGAGAAATCGAGGCGCGAATATTCGGCGACCGTCGTCCCGACCAGCCGATACAGCACCCGGAAGGGCTCGGTTTCGATGTGTCCGGTCACCACATTCGGCAGGAACGGCTTCATCTTGGCCGGCTCGAGGTCGGTCCGGGTCGGCCGGGGCCGCTCGGCCCGAAGCGCCTGCCAATAGGTGAACAGCGCGCGCGTCTTGCCGAAGCGGGCCTGATCGGGATGTTCGAAAGGTTTGAAAGGCGGCGTGCCAGTGATACGCGAAATTGCTTTTACCCTTTGAACTCTTTCGCAAATTTGAATTGCCGGAGCTTAACCGGCGATTTATGGAGACAGTCTAGCATGGGGCACATGGGTTCGCCCTAATCCGAAAGAACGACTTCAATGGAACACGAGAACACCTCCCGGCAGCTTGCCTCCCACGCCTATCGCCTGCCGGTCGAAGACCAGGAATTCCTGCTGCGCGACGAGCTGCGCGGCCTCCGCTTCCAGCTCGAATACAGCAAGACCGAACTGCTGCTGCGCGACTGGGGCATCCGCTCCACCATCATCGTGTTCGGCAGCGCGCGCGTGCCCTCGCCCGAGCAGGCGGAGGAATTGCGCAAGGACGCCAGCAACGGCGGCGACCAGAAGCAGGTCGCGCGGCGGCTGTTGCTCGCCCCCTATTACGAAGAGGCGCGCAAGTTCGCCCGCATCGTCTCGTTGCAGGGCGGCGCGCTGCATCCCAAGGAAGGCGTGCGCGACAATGTGATCGCCACCGGCGGCGGCCCCGGCATCATGGAGGCCGCCAATCGCGGCGCGTCGGAAGTCGGTGCGCCGACCATCGGCTTCAACATCTCCCTGCCGCATGAGCAATATCCCAATCCCTACACCACGCCAGACCTGACTTTCCGCTTCCACTATTTCGCCATGCGCAAGATGCATCTGGCGATGCGCTCCAACGCGCTGGCGGTGTTCCCCGGCGGCTTCGGCACGCTGGACGAGCTGTTCGAGATCCTGACCCTGCGCCAGACCGGCAAGAGCTCGCCCAAGCCAGTGGTGCTGGTCGGCCGCGATTACTGGAAAGGCCTAGTCAATTTCGACTGGATGGTCGAGCACGCCATGATCGATCGCGAGGATCTCAGGCTGTTCGCCATCTGCGACAATGCCGAAGAGGCCTGGGCGGCGCTGATCGACCGCGGCCTGACCTTGCCTGACTGAGCCATTTTCCAGACCGGCTTGAAGGCGGATCAAACCGCCCTTGATGCGCGGCGCCCGCCAGTTCGGCTAGAGTGCAAACCTCTGATCCATCGCCGGGGAACCCGCCTGCATGCCCGATGTGACCTACCTGCGCGGATCGATCCTGCATTTCCTGGCCGATCCGGGCGAGGAACCGGATGCCCGAGCCTGGCAATATTGGGATGACGGCGCGCTGAAGATCGCCGGCGGCAAGGTGGCGGCACTCGGCCCGGCCGGCGAAATCCTGGCGGCGCGCGCGCCCGACGACGAGGTGGTGGATCATCGCGGCAAGCTGATCCTGCCGGGGTTCATCGACACCCATGTGCATTTCGCCCAGGTCGACGTCATCGCCTCTTATGGCCGGCAATTGCTCGACTGGCTGAACCACTACACCTTCCCGGCCGAGCGGGCCTTCGCCGACCCGGAACATGCCGCGCGCGTCGCCGACATTTTCTTCGACAATCTGCTGCGTCACGGCACCACGACGGCTGCCGTCTATCCGACGGTGCATCGCCAATCGGTCGACGCCTTCTTTGCCGCGGCGGAAGCGCGCAACTTGCGCATGATCTGCGGCAAGATCCTGATGGACCGCCATTGCCCGGATTTCCTGCGTGACGATGTGGCCGGCGCCGAGGCCGACAGCCACGCCTTGATCGAGCGGTGGCACGGCAAGGGACGCCTGGGCTATGCCTTGACGCCGCGCTTCGCACCGACCTCGACGCCGGAGCAACTGGCGATGACCGGCCGGCTCTATGGTGAATATCCGGGCCTGTGGCTGCAGACGCACCTGGCGGAGAATCACGACGAGATCCAATGGGTGAAGGAGCTGTTCCCCGACGCGCGCTCCTATCTCGACGTCTATGACGGCTACGGATTGTTGGGAAAGCGCTCGATCTTCGGTCATTGCCTGCATCTGGACCAGAGCGACCGCGCGCGGTTCAAGGCAACCGACAGCGTCATGTCCTTCTGCCCGACCTCCAACCTGTTCATCGGCTCCGGCCTGTTCGACCTGCAGGCGGCGCGATCGCTCGGCATCCGCGTCGGCCTCGCCACCGATGTCGGCGGCGGCACCTCTTATTCCCTGCTGCAGACCCTGGCCGAGGCCTACAAGGTGCTGATGCTGCGGCACCAACGGCTGAATGTCTGGCGCGGCCTGTGGCTGGCGACCCTGGCGGGCGCGGAAGCCTTGTCCCTGGAGGACAAGATCGGCAATTTCGCGCCTGGCAAGGAAGCCGATTGCGTGGTGCTGGATTTCGCCGCCACGCCGGTGCTGGAGCGCCGCACGCAGGTCGCGCAGACACTGGAAGAGCGTCTGTTCGCCCTGATGATGCTGGGCGATGACCGCGCGGTCGCCGCGACCTATGTGATGGGCAAGCCGGCGATGGAAGGGGAGGCGCGGCGCAGATAGGTCACGCCCTCGCCTTTACATGGCGCGCACCCGCACCAGGAACTCGTCCACCTTGCTCGACAGTGTCACCGAATCTTGCGTCAACTGACCGGCCGCCGTCAGCACCATGTTTGAATTCTGGCCGGCTTCGCCGGTGGCGGCCGTGACTTCCTGGATGTTGCGGGCAACCTCCTGCGTCGCAGCCGTCTGCTGCTCCACCGCGGCGCCGATCGCCGTGGTCACCTCGCTGATCGAGCTGATCTTGCCGGTGACCTGCTGGATGGCCGCCACGACGGAGCCGGTGGCGCTCTGGATTGCCTGCACCTGACTGGCGATATCTTCGGTGGCCTTGCCGGTCTGGGTCGCCAGGGATTTCACCTCGCTGGCAACCACCGCGAAGCCCTTGCCCGCCTCGCCGGCCCGTGCCGCCTCGATGGTGGCGTTCAGCGCCAGCAGGTTGGTCTGGCTGGCAATGTCGGAGATGAGCTTCACCACATCGCCGATCTTTTCCGCCGAAGCGTTCAGGGAGCTGACCAGCGAATCCGCCGAATGCGCCGAGGCGACCGCATCATGGGTGACGGTGGAAGCCTGTGTCACCTGGCGCGAGATTTCGCTGACCGAACTGCTGAGCTGTTCGGTCGCCGCGGCCACGGCCTGGCTTTGCGACGCCATGCGCTCGCTGGAGGAGGCTAGGCTGCGCGCCGTTGCCTGCATCTCTTCGGCGGCGGCCGACACGGTTTGCGACACCGCCTTGATGCTGGTTTCGAAATCGTCCGCCAGCTTCACATTCGCGGTCGCCACCGACCAGGACAGCATCGGCCCCTGATACTTTCCGTCCTTGTCCCGGATGGCGGAGACGCGCAGGTCGAGGGTCTCCTGCCCCAGCTTGATCTTCGCCTTGTGCGGCAGGTTCTTGGGATCGGCCAGCAGCTTGCGCTGGTGAGCCGGATTCTTATGGAAGATGTCGATGGTCTGGCCCATCAGCTTGTCGACCGGCACCGGCAACAAATTCTGCAGGCCGCGCAGCGTCTCCGTGCTGGTCTTGTTGATGTAATTGATCTTCAGGTCGAGATCGCAGGTCATGATAGCGATCGGCATCTCGTCGATCACCTGGCGCAGGCGCATCTGGTCCTCTTCCAGCTTCACCTTTTCCGTGACCAGCTCCCAGGTCAGCATCGGCGCCACATATCTGCTGCCATCCATGATCGCCGTGACCAGGAGGTCGAGAATCTCGCCGCCGATGGTGATGCGGGCGCGGAACGGCAGCCGCTTGGGATCGGAGAGGATCTGCCGCTGGTGCTGCGGATGCTTGTGGAACACGTCGATCGAGGTGCCGACCAGCTTCGCCGCCTTCACCGGCAGCACGTGCTCGATCTTGGACAGGGTCTCGACCGTAGATCGATTGACATAGTCGATGACGAAATCGCCCAACCGGCAGGTCATGACATTGACCGGCATGTTGTCGACCATTTGGCGAAAGACCTTGGAAGAGCGCGCGCTAAACACCTGATTTGTCCCCTTGTCGATGCATTACCTGGGGTAGAATTATTGCTGCATTGATTAAGGCTTGGATAATTCGTTCGTCGGAAGTGGCGCCCTATATCATTTGATATATCTGCATATTTTTTATGCATGGTCGGCCGCGTTTCTCGCGATAACCCTTTTTAGATGTAAGCTCCATTAGCCATTTTCAAAATTCGGTCGGTTCCATTTCGGATTTTTAAGTTTACCCGTACTGCCTTTCGCTGAACTCGCGCGGCGGAGCTATTTCGATCTCCAGGAAAATTGCTTTCCTCCGGCGCAATGTGGACTCAAAAAAATGCGCGGCGCCTGGCTTTAACCGGACTTTTGCCATGCAGGTGCCAAGATCGTCGCTATGATCGCGATCCCACACGTGCGACGTGTGCCGACCTGAACCGGAGATAAACGTGGCCGAGGAACTGTTCCGCCTGAGTGGATTGCCGCCTTACGTGTTCGCCGAGGTGAACGCGATGAAGGCCGCCGCCCGCCGGCGGGGCGAGGACGTCATCGACCTCGGCATGGGCAACCCCGACGGCCCCCCGCCCGCCCACGTGGTGCAGAAGCTGGTCGAGACGCTCAACAATCCCCGCGTCCATGGCTATTCCACCTCGCGCGGCATTCCCGGCCTGCGCCGGGCGCAGGCCGCTTATTACCAGCGCCGGTTCGGCGTGCCGCTCGATCCGGAGACGGAGGTGGTGGTCACCCTCGGCTCCAAGGAAGGCCTTGCCAATCTGGCCCAGGCGATCGTGGCGCCGGGCGACGTGGTGGTGGTGCCGGACCCCTGCTACCCGATCCATGCCTTCGGCCAGATCTTTGCAGGCGCCGAGCTGCGCAGCGTGCCGGTCGGCCCCGGCATCGACCTGCTGGCCGGCCTCGAGCGGGCGATGCGCCAAACGCCCAAGCCGCGCTGCGTGGTGGTGAATTTCCCGGCCAACCCGTCGGCGCTGACCGTGGGGCTCGATTTCTATGAGCGGGTGGTGGCGCTGGCCAAGGAGCTCGATATCCTGGTCATCTCCGATATCGCCTATGCGGAGATCTATTTCGATGGCAACCCGCCGCCCTCGATCCTGCAGGTGCCCGGCGCCAAGGACATCGCCATCGAATTCTCCTCCTTGAGCAAGACTTACAACATGGCGGGCTGGCGTATCGGTTTCGCCGCGGGCAATGCGCGCCTGATCGCGGCGCTGGCCAAGATCAAGTCCTATCTCGATTACGGCGCCTTCACGCCGATCCAGGTGGCGGCGACGGCGGCCCTCAACGGCCCGCAGGATTGCATCGCCGAGATCCGCCAGCGCTACAAGGACCGCCGCGACGTGCTGATCGAAGGCTTGGCCCGCGCCGGCTGGCAGGTGCCGGCGCCGAACGCCTCCATGTTCGTCTGGGCGCCTCTGCCGCCAGACTTCGCGAGCCTGGGCAGCCTGGAATTCTGCAAGCATCTATTGACCGAGGCGCAGGTCGCCGCCGCCCCCGGCATCGGCTTCGGTCCCGGCGGCGAAGGCTATGTGCGTTTCGCGCTCATCGAGAACCGCCAGCGCCTGCGCCAGGCCGCCCGCAACATCGCCGGCGTGCTGAGGCGCAGCAACTCGGTGCGCAACGCGAGTTAAGTAGTCTCGCCGCCTCAACAAACCCACCTCGTCATCCTCGTGCTTGGCACGAGGATCCACGAGTTTGCTTCCAACGACACGATCTCGCCTATCGAAACTCGTGGATGGTCGGGCCAAGCCCGACCATGACGGTGGGGTTATGAGCCCAAAGCCGCGCGCAACCGGTCGCCGACGATCGTCAACTCGCCGTTGAACGGCGCCAGCGCCAACTTGATCGCTGCGACATCGTTGTCGCGACTATGGATGGCGTCGTACTCGTTCGCCTCCCCAGTCTTTCCTGGCGTCTCGCCGGGATATTTGCCGGCGGGATGCTGGTAGAGGTCGATGCCGGCGACGGTGAGCTTCTCCGGCTGCAATTGCACCGCCGCGGCGATCATCATCGCGCCGTTGGTCGGGCGTAGCGGCCAGGCCTTTGCTGTCAATGGCGAGGGCAGCTCTTCCATCACGAAATAGCCGTTGCGCGGCGACACGCCGGCACGCTCGTAGAGATCGAGGATCGCATCGGCTTCGGCCCGCGTCGGAAAGGCCATGACGGCATCGGGCGCGCTCTGTGGCACGTCGCGATCTGCAGTGAAAATAGCCTGCGGCGCCGCGAGCATCCCGCGCGTCTGCCAGACCCAATTGACCCGGAACAGGCAATCGAACCTCTGCGCCATCAGCAGCGGGTCTTCGGACGACGGTCCATTGCCCAGGCACAGGATGGATTTTGGCTCGCCGAGGATGCGCCAGATGCGGCCCCAGCCGTCCAGGCAACGGGCTTTGCGGCCGAGCAACGGCCAGCG